>CANSLW010000068.1 GCA_947647815.1 uncultured Dorea sp.
GCGGCACAATTATACGGGGAGGTCAGGGAGATGTTCCCTGAGAATGCGGTCGAATATTTTGTGTCCTACTATGATTATTACCAACCGGAGGCCTACGTTCCGTCCTCCGACACATACATTGCCAAGGATTCCTCCATTAACGACGAGATAGATAAGCTTCGCCATTCTGCAACAGCGGCGCTCTCTGAACGCCGGGATGTCATCATTGTAGCCAGTGTATCCTGCATCTATGGTCTGGGATCTCCAATAGATTATCAGAACATGGTAATTTCCTTGCGTCCAGGTATGATCAAAGACAGGGACGATGTGATTAGAAAATTGATAGAGATTCAATACGACCGCAATGAGATGGATTTTAAGAGGGGAACTTTCCGTGTACGTGGGGATGTGTTAGAGATTATTCCAGCTCTGTATGAGAGTATAGGATACCGGATTGAATTTTTTGGGGACGAGGTTGACCGTATTACAGAGATAGACATTCTGACGGGAGAAGTTAAAAATGAATTGAATCATGTTGCTATCTTTCCGGCATCTCATTATGTAGTATCGAAGGACAGCTTAGAGCGGGCAATCAAGGAGATTGAGGTTGAGTTAGAGGAACAGATTAAGTATTTTAAAGGCGAAGGGAAGTTGTTGGAAGCGCAACGTATCTCTGAGCGGACGAATTTTGATATAGAGATGATGCGGGAGACAGGATTCTGTTCAGGTATTGAGAATTATTCACGGCATCTGACAGGGCTTGCGCAGGGGCAGCCGCCTCATACGCTGATTGATTATTTCCCGGATGATTTTATTATGATGATTGATGAATCTCATAAGACGGTTCCGCAGATCGGAGGCATGTATCATGGAGATCAGTCCAGAAAGTCAACACTTGTAGAATATGGATTCCGTCTGCCATCTGCAAAAGATAACCGCCCCTTGAATTTTGAGGAATTTGAAAGTAAGATAGATCAGGTGATGTTTGTCTCTGCGACTCCGGGACCATATGAAGAGCAGCATGAGCTTTTGAGGGCAGAACAGGTGATTCGGCCGACCGGCCTTCTGGATCCAGAGGTCGAAGTCCGCCCGGTAGAAGGTCAGATTGATGATCTTGTGGGTGAAGTGAATAAAGAGATTGGCAAGAAGAACAAGGTGCTGATTACAACTTTGACTAAACGTATGGCAGAGGATCTCACAGATTATATGCGTGAAGTGGGAATCCGGGTCCGGTATCTGCATTCGGATATTGATACTCTGGAACGAACGGAGATTGTCCGTGATATGCGGTTGGATGTATTTGACGTACTTGTGGGAATTAATCTGCTAAGAGAGGGACTGGATATACCAGAGATTACATTAGTAGCGATTCTGGATGCGGATAAGGAGGGATTCCTTCGTTCAGAGACGTCTTTGATACAGACGATTGGACGGGCGGCACGTAATGCGGAAGGCCATGTGATTATGTACGCAGATACAATCACAGATTCTATGCGTCTGGCAATTGATGAAACCGAGAGACGACGTAAGGTTCAGATGCAGTATAATGAGGAACATGGTATTACACCGCAGACAATTCAGAAGAGTGTGCGCGGCCTGATTGCTGTGTCGAAGAAGGTTGCGGCAGAAGAACTGCGGATGGAGAAGGATCCAGAGTCCATGAGCGAGAAAGAACTAGAGAAACTGATTCAGGATCTGACAAAACAGATGAAGAAAGCGGCAGCAGAGTTGAATTTCGAAGCGGCGGCAGAGTTGAGAGATAAGTTGGTAGAACTGAAGAAAGTATTGAATGATTTATAGATTCCAAAGATGAGGAAAGGATAAAGCATGACAGTAAAAAAAGATAACAAGCATTTTATAAAAATCAGAGGCGCTAACGAGCATAATCTGAAGAATATAGATCTGGATATTCCGAGAGATGAACTGGTAGTACTGACCGGACTCAGCGGATCGGGCAAATCTTCTCTGGCTTTTGATACCATTTATGCAGAAGGGCAGAGAAGATACATGGAATCCTTATCTTCTTATGCGAGGCAGTTCTTAGGGCAGATGGAGAAGCCGGATGTAGAGAGTATCGAGGGACTGTCTCCTGCTATTTCGATTGATCAGAAATCGACGAACAGGAATCCGAGATCAACCGTGGGAACGGTGACAGAGATCTATGATTATTTCCGACTTCTTTATGCAAGAATAGGAATTCCACATTGCCCGAAGTGCGGGAAAGAGATTAAGAAGCAGACTGTGGATCAGATGGTGGATCAGATTATGGAGCTGCCGGAGCGGACAAAGATTCAATTGTTGGCGCCGGTTGTACGCGGCAGGAAGGGAACACACGCCAAGTTATTTGAGCGTGCTAAGAAGAGCGGTTATGTTCGTGTGCGGGTGGATAGGAATCTCTATGAATTGTCAGAAGAGATTACACTGGATAAGAACATCAAGCATAATATTGAGATAATCGTGGATCGTCTGATGGTTAAGGAAGGAATTGAGCAGCGCCTGACAGATTCCATTGAAACTGTCCTGGGGCTTGCGGAAGGTCTGTTGATTGTGGATGTAATTGACGGTGGGAACATTAATTTCAGCCAGAGTTTCTCCTGTCCGGATTGCGGAATTAGTATTGAAGAGATTGAACCGAGAAGTTTTTCTTTTAATAATCCATTTGGAGCATGTCCAGAATGTTTCGGATTGGGATATAAGATGGAATTTGATGAGGATTTGATTATTCCTGATAAGAGCCTGAGTATTATGGAGGGCGCAATTACGGTCATGGGTTGGCAGTCCTGTAATGATAAGAAGAGTTTTTCTTATGCAATTCTGGAGGCATTAGGTAAAGAATATCATTTTTCACTGGATACGCCTTTCAAGGATTATCCGAAGAAAATACACGATGTGCTGATTCACGGTACGAATGGGAAAGAAGTTAGAGTTCACTACAGAGGACAGAGAGGGGAAGGGGTTTATGATGTGGCATTTGAAGGATTGCTGCGCAATGTGGAGCGTCGTTACCGGGAGACTGCCTCGGAGACTTCCAAGGCAGAGTATGAGGAGTTCATGCGTATTACGCCTTGTCATGAATGTAAAGGGCAGAGGCTGAAGCCGGGAGCTCTTGCCGTCACAGTCGGGGATAAGAATATAGCGGAAGTGACGGCGCTGTCTATTGAGCGGCTGCAGGAATTCTTGAATCAATTGGAATTAAGTAAACAACAGCTGCTGATTGGCGGACAGATTCTAAAAGAGATTAGAGCGCGGATTCAGTTTTTAATGGATGTGGGACTTGATTACCTGACGCTTTCCAGGGCAACTGGGAGTTTGTCAGGAGGAGAAGCCCAGAGAATTCGTCTGGCGACACAGATTGGTTCAGGCCTGGTAGGTGTTGCATATATCCTGGATGAGCCGAGTATTGGTCTGCATCAACGGGATAATGACAAGCTGCTTGGAACTTTGAAGCACTTGAGGGATCTGGGCAATTCGGTTATTGTGGTGGAGCATGATGAGGACACTATGCTGGAAGCCGACTATATTGTAGATATCGGGCCCGGAGCCGGAGAACATGGCGGCGAGGTTGTGGCACAGGGAAATGCGAAAGAGATTATGAAGAACAAGAATTCGATTACCGGTGCATATCTAAGCGGCAAAGTGCGCATCCCGGTGCCCGAAGAGCGGGCAAAGCCTTCCGGGTGGCTGAAAGTAAGCGGGGCAAGGGAGAATAATTTGAAGAATATCGATGTGGAGTTTCCGTTAGGGGTTATGACCTGCGTGACAGGGGTATCCGGATCGGGTAAGAGTTCTCTTGTTAATGAAATTCTCTACAAACGTCTTGCAAAAGAATTGAATCGGGCGAGAACGATTCCGGGTAAGCATGATTCCATTGAGGGGATTGATAAGCTGGATAAGGTAATTAATATCGACCAGTCTCCTATCGGGCGCACACCGAGGTCAAATCCGGCGACTTATACGGGAGTTTTTGACCTGATTCGTGATTTGTTTGCATCGACGGCAGACGCTAAGGCAAGAGGCTACAAGAAGGGAAGATTCAGTTTTAATGTCAAAGGAGGTCGATGTGAGGCGTGCAGCGGCGATGGAATCCTGAAGATTGAGATGCATTTCCTGCCGGATGTCTATGTGCCTTGTGAAGTCTGTGGCGGTAAAAGGTATAACCGGGAGACATTAGAGGTAAAATATAAAGGAAAAAGCATCTATGATGTTCTCGACATGACCGTTGAGGAAGCCGTACATTTCTTTGAAAATGTGCCAAGTATACGGAGAAAGATGGAGACTTTGTATGATGTTGGACTTTCTTATATCCGTTTGGGACAGCCTTCTACAACCTTGTCGGGCGGAGAGGCGCAGCGGATTAAGCTTGCAACAGAATTGAGTAAGAGGAGCACGGGCAGGACAATCTATATTCTGGATGAGCCGACGACGGGCCTGCATTTTGCAGATGTTCATAAACTGACAGAGATATTGCGCCGCCTGTCGGCAGATGGTAATACGGTAATTGTAATTGAGCATAATCTGGATGTGATCAAGACTGCAGATTATATCATCGATATTGGTCCGGAAGGCGGAGATAAGGGAGGAACAGTGATTGCGAGAGGAACACCGGAAGAGATAGCGAAAAATCCAGTATCTTATACCGGAAAGTATATTGACGCTATATTGCGTAAATAATATGGTGAATGAGCAAAGGCAGCCGTAACGCAGCGAAAGCATCAAAGGTGTTTTTAGCGAATGGTAGGGGAGTAAATCGAAGCGAATATATTATGATTCACAAAGATTTAAGGAAAAAGGGGGTTTCCATTTCCTGGAAAGTTGATTATAATGAAACGAGCACGAATGCGGCAGGCATATATAGGACATGGTTTTCCGCAGAAAGTGCGTACAAGTCAAGTCAACAAATGATAATCATATAGATAGCATAGGGAAAGGGGAAGAAAGATGTCAGTAGATATTGGAATTGACTTGGGAACTGCCAGCGTCCTGGTCTATGTAAGAGGAAAAGGCGTCATACTGAAGGAACCGTCTGTGGTTGCTTATGACAGAGATACGAATGCGATAAAAGCCATTGGCGAAGAAGCACGTCTGATGTTGGGAAGGACACCGGGGAATATTGTAGCTGTCCGACCGCTCCGTCAGGGAGTAATCTCAGATTATACGGTGACAGAGAAGATGATCAAGTACTTTGTACAGAAAGCGTTAGGAAAGCGGACATTTAAGAAGCCGCGGATCAGCATCTGTGTACCCAGCGGCGTAACGGAAGTGGAGCGTAAGGCAGTCGAAGAGGCAACCTATGCAGCGGGAGCCAGGGAAGTGAACCTGATTGAAGAGCCGGTTGCGGCGGCTATCGGAGCGGGGATTGACATCTCGAAGCCATGCGGCAATATGATTGTGGATATAGGAGGAGGAACCGCCGACATTGCTGTTATTTCTTTAGGAGGAACCGTAGTGAATTCTTCTATCAAGATTGCCGGAGATGATTTTGATGAGGCAATTGTCCGTTATATGCGTAAGAAACACAATCTTCTGATTGGAGAAAGGACTGCGGAGGATATTAAGATTAAGATTGGTACAACATATCCTCTGATTGAAGATGAGGCGATAGAAGTAAGAGGTCGTAATCTGGTTACAGGCCTTCCAAAGACGGTGACTGTTACATCTCTTGAAACGGAGGAGGCATTGCGGGAGCCGACTGGACAGATTGTGGAAGAAGTCATCAATGTATTGGAGCGTACGCCTCCGGAATTATCTGCGGATATACTGGACCGTGGTATTATGCTTACGGGAGGCGGTTCTATGCTGCGGGGATTAGAAGAATTGATAGAAGAAAAGACAGGAATTAATACCATGACTGCTGAAGATCCTATGAAGGTTGTTGCTATCGGAACAGGACAGTTCGTGGAATTAGTGAGCGGGCGAAAAGAATTTTAATGGACAGTATAAGAGGATATGTTGAACATATTGTATACAGAAACGAAGAAAATGGATATACAGTATTTAATTTGAATAATGACGACGGAGAAGTAACATGTGTAGGCAGTTTTCATTATATCGATGAAGGAGAATTGCTGAAACTTACAGGTGAATATACAACTCATAAGTTATATGGAGTACAGTTTAAGGTAGAGACTTCAGAGGTATGCGAACCGGAAGATTTGGTATCAATTGAAAGATATCTTGGATCTGGAGCGATAAAAGGTATAGGCGCGGCATTAGCCGGGAAAATCGTAAAGAAATTTAAAGAAGATACATTTCGGATTATAGAGGAAGAACCGGAGAGACTTGCCGAAATCAAGGGAATCAGTGAGCGAAAAGCACGTGAGATATCTGTACAGGTGGAAGAAAAGAAGGACATGCGTCATGCAATGCTCTATCTACAGAAGTATGGGATATCCACTACTCTGGCGGCAAAAATTTATCAGCATTATGGGCAGAATGTGTATCGTGTGATAGAGGAGAATCCGTATCAATTGGCGGATCATGTATCTGGCGTTGGGTTTAAGACTGCAGACGAAATTGCCGCCAGAGTAGGAATTCATACAGATTCTGATTACCGTATCCGCAGTGGTATATTCTACACACTTTTGCAAAGTGTGAATGAAGGGCATATTTATCTGAATCAGGAAATGTTGCTTAGAAGGGCGGGCAGCCTGCTGGAAGTAGAGATTCAGGATATTGAGAAATACCTGATGGATCTTGCGATGGAGAAGAAGATTGTAATGAAGAAAGAAGAAGAGGGTATGCGTATCTATTCTTCTCATTACTATTATATGGAGATGAATGTGGCGAGAATGCTGCATGATCTGAATATAGATAATCAGGTAGAGGAAGAAGGTCTTGAGAAGAGCCTTCTTGTAATCGAAGAAAATGAGGGGCTCTGTCTGGACGATATGCAAAGGAAAGCCGTCTTGGAGTCGATCCGCCATGGAATCATGATATTGACGGGAGGACCGGGAACTGGAAAGACCACAACGATTAATGCGATGATACATTTTTTTGAAAATGTGGGTATGGATATCTTACTGGCGGCGCCCACCGGACGGGCAGCTAAGAGAATGACTGAAGCTACAGGATATGAGGCTCAAACGATTCATCGTCTCTTGGAAGTCAGCGGGAACCCAGAAGATGACAGTGTGAATGGTTTCCAGAGAAATGAAGAGAATCCGCTGGAAGCAGATGTGGTTATTATCGATGAAGTATCTATGGTGGATCTTCCGTTGATGTCTGCACTGCTGAAAGCAATAATACCTGGAACCAGATTAGTTCTTGTGGGAGACTGTAATCAGCTTCCGAGTGTTGGACCGGGAAGTGTACTGAAAGACATCATAGAATCTGGATGTTTTTCTGTTGTGATGCTTACAAAGATTTTCCGTCAGGCAGGAGAGAGTGACATAGTTGTTAATGCACATAAAATTAATCGTGGTGAAGAGATTGTGCTGGATAATAAGAGCCGGGATTTTTTCTTCTTGAAGCGTCAGGACGCAAATGTCATCATAAGTGTTGTGATAACATTGATTCAAAAAAAATTGCCGAAATATGTGGATGCACATCCTTATGATATTCAAGTTCTAACACCCATGCGGAAGGGACTTCTGGGGGTAGAACGATTAAACCGTATCCTTCAGGAATATCTGAATCCCAAAGAGCCGGGAAAAACAGAGAAGGAATTTGGGGAGCGGCTGTTCCGGGAAGGTGATAAGGTGATGCAGATTAAGAACAATTATCAGCTGGAATGGGAGATTTCTACCAGATACGGGATGACTATAGATAAAGGTATGGGGATTTTTAATGGTGATATGGGAATTATTAAGGAGATTAACACTTATGAAGAGACCATAACCGTAGAGTACGACGAGCAGCGTAAAGTAAAGTATCCATATTCTTTATTGGATGAGCTGGAGCTTGCTTATGCGATTACCATACATAAGTCACAGGGGAGTGAATACCCTGCAGTGGTGATTCCGCTGCTGCAGGGACCGAGACAGCTGTTTCACAGGAATCTGTTATATACGGCTGTTACAAGAGCGAGACGTTGTGTAACACTGGTTGGAAATGACACTGTATTTCAGGAAATGATTCGGAATACGAATGAGCAGAAACGCAACACAAGCCTCGCTAGTCGAATCCAGGAAATGCAGTGAAAAAGATGGAAAAGATAAGTACCTGGCTGTGGCCTGAGGTATGTCCGTTTTGTGGGAAAGCAAGCAGCCAGGGAATCTGTATTATCTGTAGAAGAAGATTAGAATCCTTGAAAATTACAGGGCCAAGATGCATGCAGTGCGGCAAGCCGGTTCGACATTCAGAACAGGAATTCTGTTATGATTGTATGCGTGTCCGGCATAGCTATGACAGGGGGTTGAGCATGTGGCTTCATCAGGACCCTGTTAACAAATCTATTTATCAGTTCAAATATCATAATCAGAGAAGGTATGGAATTCATTATGCAAAGGAATTGGTCCGTGCTTATGGACATACGATAAGGAAATGGAATCCAGATCTTATCCTTCCTATTCCACTTCATAAGAAACGTAGAAAAAAGAGAGGGTACAATCAGGCGGCTATTATCAGCAGGGAGCTGGGGGAGCTGCTGCATATTCCTGTGGATGAGAAGAGCCTGGTCCGCAGAGTTTATACAGATCCGCAAAAGACATTGGGGAGACAGGAAAGAAAAGAGAACTTAAAGCATGTGTTTGCAGTAAAAAAAGAGTTTTATCCTGTTAGAGTTGTTCTTCTTGTTGACGACATATATACAACTGGGAATACAATTGATGCTGTGACAGAAGTCTTAAAGAAGAAAGGCGTCGAAAAAGTCTATTTTTTAACCATAAGTATTGGACAAGGTTACTGATATTTGTTATACTAAAAATGATGTTTGGATATATAGTATATCATTTTGAGGTGAGATATGTTAGATCAGAGAAAGATAGAACTTATGACTCGTCTTGCTTTTTATGAGCAGACGGATGGAAAAAAGGATTTTAAGATCAGTGAATATTATCGGCGGGATTATACTAGTCTGCACACTATTTGTTCCATTTTGTGGGTTACAGTTGGATATATGTGTATTGTTGGAATATTAATACTGGTTGTATTAGACGATCTTTTGGAAAATTTGTCTAATGGAGTGATATTGATGCTGGGGGGGATGATTGTTTTAGGATATATTTCTTTAGTCATTGTATATGCGATCATTACGAATCATATTTATGATGAGAAGCATAGAGATGCCAGACAGAGAGTGAAGAAGTATAATCATAATCTGACGAGGCTGCTTAGGATATATGAAAAGGAGAACAGATAGATGGATAGTATTTATGTACTTCGTGGACGATTGGAAGAGTTGTATGGCAGAAACTCAAAGGTATATGATAAGGTTCTGCAATTCATTTTGGCAATGGCTACATTCGTGATTATCAATAATAATGTAGGATTCATGAAAGCGGCGGCTACTCCGGTTGCAGCATTTGTACTTGCGGTAGTCTGTACATTTCTTCCGTTATCAGCAACCGTGGTAATGGCAACGGCATTGATATTGTTGCATATGTATTCGGTTTCTTTGGGTATATTCGCAATGACGGCGGTGTTGTTTTTGATTATGTATATCTTTTATCTGAGACTTGCGCCGAAGATGGCATTAATTGTATTGTTAACGCCGATTGCATTTTCTTTGAAGATTCCATATGTAATACCGGTGGCATGTGGCTTAGTGGCATCTCCGGGAAGTCTGATAGCAGTTATGTGTGGAACTCTTGTGCGTTCTATGATGGAATATGTGAAGAAGGCTTCTGCAAGTATTGAAGGAGCAGATATAAAGAGTATGTTATCGCAGGCAACAGATTATGTCAGTAAGGTGTTCCAAAATAAAGAGTTATGGGTTGTGATTATAGCTTTTGTGATTTGCTTCTTTGTGGTATTCACTTTACGCCGTGCATCGATGGATCATGCATGGAAAGTTGCGATTATTGTAGGCATTATTGCAAATGTTATAGTAATTGTTGCAGGTGATATTGCATTGGGAGTCCATACTTCTTATGGTACACTTATTGGAGGAAGTATTGCGAGTCTCATCGTCGGATTAATTCTTGAAGTATTCTTTTTCTCTGTAGATTATACCAGAGGCGAAAAACTTCAATTTGAAGATGACGAATATTATTATTATGTAAAAGCGGTTCCTAAGGTATCTATTGCAAAGTCTGAAAAGACTGTTAAGAGAATTAATGAAAGACAGGAAACGGAGATTATAAATACAGAAGCAGTCAGAAGAAAATCAGGCGCTGCGGCAGGTAAAGCAGGAAAGAATAATAGGAGGCCAGTGCCTAGAAAAGGTCAAGCAGTCAAAAAGCATGATATGCGGGAGGTAGATAAGATGCTTCTTACGCAGAGCCTTAGAAAAGATCTTAATCTGAGAGATTAGAGTATTGACACTTTTATAACGTTAATTGGTAATATTTGAGAGAAATTTTGTAAAAGGAGGTGACGGAATGGAGCAGCAGATTAGTAGAATTATTGAAAGATATGTTTCGGACTGGTATTTTCCAGTAGTGAATATTACGGATATTGTGGAAGTATTGATTCTTACTTTTCTTATTTATGAGATTATGGTATGGATTAAGAATACCAAAGCATGGATGTTGTTGAAAGGGATTATCGTGTTGGCTGTGTTCATTCTGATAGCCGCTATTTTTAAAATGCATACCATTCTATATATCGTCAGAAATTCTGTTACTGTTATGGCAACGATTGCAGTTGTAGTTTTTCAGCCAGAACTTCGCAGAGCTTTGGAAAAGTTAGGAGAAAGACAGTTTCTTTCTTCGATGGTTCCTTTTGAATCGGGGCGGGAGAAGGCGCGTTTTTGCGAAGAGACCAGAGAAAGTATGATTGATGCTGCATATGCAATGGGGAAGGTGAAGACAGGAGCGCTGATTGTTGTGGAGCAGGCAATCCGGCTCACAGAATATGAAAGCACAGGGATTCAGATGGATTGTCTGGTGTCCAGTCAGGTTTTGATTAACATATTTGAGCACAATACTCCGTTACATGATGGAGCGATTATTGTGCGTGGAGATAGGATTGTCTCGGCAACATGTTATCTTCCTTTGTCTGATAACATGAGAATCAGCAAGGCATTAGGAACCAGACATCGTGCTGCATTAGGAATGAGTGAAGTTAGTGATGCATTGATTATTGTGGTGTCAGAAGAAACAGGCGCGGTATCTGTGGCACAAGGAGGACTCCTTTATCGAAATATTGAAGAAAAAGAACTTAGAGAGAAGCTGGAGAGTATACAGGAACGGCGGGTAGAAGTCAATAAGCTGGCTGCATTGTGGAAAGGAAGGCGTAAGGATGAGAAAAAGGCTGACAGGTAATCTGGGTCTTAAGATATTAGCTTTCTTTACCGCAGTTTTTATGTGGTTTATTGTGGTTAATATTGATGATCCAGTGATAGAAAAGACGTATAATGGAATTCCGGTAAATGTAATTAATGAAGAAATTGTAACGACAACAAACAGGACATATCAGATTGTAGATGATACTCAGGAGGTCAATGTAACAGTTAGTGCGCAGCGTTCTGTAATGGATAAGATTAAAGCTGAGGATATTACAGCAGTTGCAGATATGAAGGAATTGAGTATGGGAACGCAGATACCGATTGAGGTGTCTATTCCGAGATACCGGTATGAAAAAGCGTATACAACACCTAGGAATTTACAAGTTAAGATTGAAGATGAAGCAAGAAGCAATTTCCCAATTGTTCCAACTACATTGGGTACAGTCAGAGAAGGATATGTACTTGGAGAATTAAAGGCAGATCCTGAGAAGATTACCCTGCGGGGGCCTGAATCAGTAATCAATAGTATCAGCAGAGTTGTTGCGGAGGCAGATGTATCAGGTCTTTCAGAGGATGCGGAGATAGAAGCAAGATTAATTCTGTATGATGCAAATAATAATGTGATTGATCAGACGCTTCTGGCGAATAATCTGGGAAAAGAAGGCATAAGTATTGATGTTACATTATATCAGATTAAGAAAGTACCAGTTAAACTGAATACTTCCAGAATATCTGCAGCGAAAGGATATAAAATCAGTGCAGTTAATGTTGAACCTCGGGAAATCAGTGTAACAGGAGATGAGTCTGCTCTGGCACAACTCGATGAGATTCGGATACCTGCAGAGGATCTGGAGATTTCTGATCTGACGGAACGGACAGAAAGAATGATTGAGATATCGTCTTATCTTCCAGAAGGAATCATGTTAGTGGAAGAGAATGCAGATAATGTGATTGTTACTATCCAGATTGAGCAGCCGGGTGTGCAAAATTTTGAGGTATCAACCAGTTCGATAACAGTGAACAATCTCTCGGAGAATCTACAGCTCAGTTATAGAGCGGTTGATTTTGAGATTCAGATTCGAGGTCCGGAAGAAACTTTGAATGTATTTTCAACTGCCAAAAAAGTGAGTGTGGATTTGAAAAATTATTCTATTCCAGGAACCTATATTGTGCCGGTATCGGTTGAATTGCCAGATGGATGTGCAATGGTAAGTGAAGTAGAGGTTGAAATTATACTTGAAGCAAAGTCGGGGGATGAACAGTAAAGCACTCGTTTTTAGGAACGAGAAGAATGAACGGAGGAAAATATGGTTAGACAAAGAGTTATGATTACAAATCCAACCGGATTGCATCTAAGACCGGCAGGAATCTTTTGCAACATGGCCAGTAGTTTTAAATGTAAAGTGACATTCGAGTATGATAATACGATTGCGAATGCAAAAAGTGTTTTGAGTGTTCTGGGAGCTTGCATAAAGAAGGGAGACGAGATTGAACTGATTTGCGAAGGAGAAGATGAAGAGGAAGCGTTAAAAGCTATGGTTGCGGCTGTTGAAGATGGACTTGGTGAATAGAAAGAATTGAGAGAAGATGAAAGGGTTTATGATTTATGCAGAATCATAAACCCTTTATTGTTATACATGCAGTTTTTAGTTTCTGAAGGCTTTGACTAGTGCATTGCTTATTTCCCGACCAGAACGATAATACTTCTGGAGTGGACGGACAAATAATCACCGTTCAGAGGGTGTGGATTTTGAGTGGCATTCCAGGTATCTACAGCAATTTCCCAACACATAGAAGCCGGGAGATTAGGCAAGGTTACCTGCACATCTTCCCAGTAGGCGTTGGAGGCGATGTAAATTACCTGAGGTCCGGAGCTTTTTTCCTGACCAGCAAACATGACTCCTACATAGTGTTCATAATCGGCAAATTTATCATGCCACGGAGTCGCACCGTGAAAACTTATGTCGGGGAATCCGCATGCGCCATCGCTGACATTCGTTCGAAGTAAACGATGCTCTTTTCGGAAGCGGATCATATATTGGAAAAACCGGAACATGTCTCTATTCTCTTCTAACAGATTCCAATCCAGCCATGAAGTAATGTTGTCCTGACAATAAGCGTTGTTATTCCCAAATTGAGTGTTACAGAATTCATCTCCGGCAAGAAACATCGGGATTCCTCTGCTGCACATGAGAATGGCAAAAGCATTGCGCATCATGCGATGTCTGAGATTCAGGATCTCCGGATTGTCAGTTTCTCCTTCAACTCCACAATTCCAACTGTTATTATCATTGGCTCCATCAGTGTTGTTCCAACCGTTTTTCTCATTATGTTTTCCATTATATGAGAATAAATCATTTAAGGTAAATCCATCATGGCAGGTAATAAAATTCACAGAGGCATTTCCTCTGGATTTTACTTCATAGATATCCCGGGAACCGACAATTCGAAGAGCGGCGGTATGTGCCATACCTTTATCGCCTTTTAAGTAGCGGCGCATATCATCTCGATATCTTCCATTCCATTCAGCCCACCGGTTCCATGAAGGGAATGTGCCTACTTGATAAAGTCCATCTGCATCCCATGCTTCGGCGATTAATTTGACATCTCCAAGAATGGGGTCGAAAGCAAGTGCCTGTAAAAGAGGTGGCTTGCTCATAGGGGATCCATCTTCATTTCTTCCAAGAATAGAAGCAAGATCAAAACGGAATCCGTTGATTCGGTATGTATTTACCCAATAGCGCAGACAGTCAAGAATCATCTGCCGTACAATGGGATGGTTACAATTCAGGGAATTACCACATCCGCTGAAATTGTAATAATATCCTTCTGGAGTCAGAAGATAGTAAATATTGTTATCAAATCCTTTGAAAGAAAAGAAAGGCCCTTGTTCATTACCTTCTGCAGTGTGATTGAATACAACATCTAGATAGACTTCTATACCATGCTGGTTAAATACCTGTATCAGATTCTTTAATTCATTGCCTTCCCGGTTATATTCCTGGCTTGCGGAATAGCTGGTATTCGGTGCAAAGAAGCTTACTGTATTATACCCCCAGTAATTATATAGTTTTTCGCCGTCTACTTCCCGGTAATCCTGCATTTCATCAAATTCAAAGATAGGCATCAATTCAACAACGTTAACACCCAGTTCCAGAAGATGTGGAAGTTTTTCCAGAAGTCCGGCGAAAGTTCCGGGATGTTCAACACCAGAAGATTCATGTCTGGTAAAACCTCTGACATGTAGTTCATATATGATCAGATCTTCTGTTGGAAGCAGCGGTGGTGCAAGATTCCCCCAATCAAAGTCATCTTT
>CANSLW010000069.1 GCA_947647815.1 uncultured Dorea sp.
GCATCTGCTGCATCTGCTGCATCATCTGCTGCATCATCTGCATCTGCATCATAGATACTTCCGGGCTTACCGCAGGCTGCATTCCCTGTACCATTGGCACTGCTGCCTGCTGCATTGCACCTTGTGCCGTATCTGCCGGCATACTTCCCTGTACCGCTTCATTTGCTGCTGGCTGCGCTGTCACAGTTGGCGCCGCCGGCTGCACTGCTGGCGCTGGCTGTGCCGTTGATACTGGTTCTACAGTCGGTGTTGGACTTGGCGCCGGTTCATCTGCCGGCATATCACCCGAGCCCATGCTCGCAAGCATTCTCTCAATCTCCTCCTGGGACATCTTCCCGCCTGAGGATGCTGCCGGACTCTCTTCCTGTATAAGAGGTTTCTCCTCTTCTATCGGCTTAGACTCACCTGCTCCACCCGGAACATATTGTACGATTGCCTCCGGAGGCAGGAATCCTTCTACCAATCCCTTTGCCAGCGCAATCGGCATAACATTGAAGAATTCACTCTCTAACTTGTCGGCAATCTTCAATGTAAATCCTACAACAACCTTCGGCTCATTATCTACAAAATATTTATCAATGAACTGCTGTTCATTCTCCACTTCGAACGAAATCGGCGTGGAGATATTCACCATTCTTCCCAAGAATTCAGACAACGCAGTCGCGGATGCTCCCATCATCTGGTTCATAACCTCGCAGACCGCACTGATATTGATCTCGTCCAGTTCGAAATCTTCATCAGGAATCTCCATGCCCATGACCATCTCTACGATTACTTTGATGTCATGCCGTTTAAGGAGCATGACATTCTCACCTTCAAGCCCCTCAACATAAGTAATCTCGACACAGACTGCCGGTTCTACCCTGTCCATCTCAAATTCTTCTTTTTTCACGACGTTGACAATCGGTGTCGTAATGTCCACCCTGGAATTCAGCATCGTGGAAACCGCTGTCGCAGACGCGCCGAGACTGATATTCAGTATCTCGCCTATCGCATCTATCTCCAGTTTACTAAAGCAATCTGAATACATACTAACCCTTCTCTCCTTCCGGGAAAATCACCCTTTTTCTATTTGCCGATATCCAACGCTCTCTGTGCCATTAGTTTCATCGCATTGAACGCCGTAATATTCGCCTCGTAAGATCTTGTAGCAGACATTCCGTCTACTGTTTCCTTAACAAGATCTACGTTCGGCATCATGACATATCCCTCTTCATTCGCATCCGGGTGATCCGGATTGTAGACAGGACTCAGATCTCTCTGGTCTTCAACGATCTGTGTTACTTTTACACCGCCCCTTGATGCCGTCCGGTTCAGAAGACTGTTGAATTTGGTCCTGAAAGAAGTTGAAGGCACTTCCTCAAGTACAACCATCTTCCTGCGGTAAGCTCCACCGCTTGCGGTTCTGGTCGTCTCACTGTTGGCTATATTCTCAGACGCGATATCAAGCCTCTGCCTTTGTGCCGTCATCCCTGATGCGCTGATATCAAATGAACTCAAAAAAGACATATTAACCTCCTCATCTAACCAAGGATCTTCTTCACTGTTGACAGAACACGCTCCGGCTTAAATGGCTTAACAATAAAATCTTTCGCTCCTGACTTAATAGAATCCATTACCATCGTTTCCTGACCCATAGCGGAACACATAACAATCGTTGCCCCTGGATCCATTGCCTTAATCTCTTTCAAAGTTTCAAGACCATCTTTGTTCGGCATAGTAATATCCATGAATACCAGATCCGGCTTCTCTGCAGTATAAGCCTCTACAGCCTTCACTCCGTCTTCTGCCTCGATAAGATCCGTATACCCTGCCTGTGACAGCGTATTCTTTAACATCATTCTCATAAATGCTGCGTCATCCACTAACATAATCTTTGCCATTTCTCTTTACCTCACTTTTGTTATTATTGTTGATATTATCATTATAATCTATTTACTCAGATAATTCCTTGGACTTATCTGGTAATTATACCGCTATGTCTTCATTGTTCTCGTCACTGTTACTCTCCAATATACGATCTTCAATTTTGACTGCGACATTCTTATTATGTACACCTAGCTGTCCATTGAACCACGGCTGTCCCTCTATGAACAGAGAAACCAATGAATCCTGTGGCTTGTTCAAATCGATGACGTCACCCACATGGAGATTATAAACATCATCCAGGCTCAACCTTGCAACACCAAGCTGTGCCATGACATCCATCTTGGACTCTCTGATACTTTCCATAATATCCTCTTTACTGTTCCTCTGAAGCGTAGAATCATTCTTCTTAGCCAGGTGTTTCGTCTTATCAATAATCTCAAAGATATTGCTTAAGAGTGTACCTGGTATACAGATGTTCATAGTGCCATCTATATCATTCATCTTAATATGAAGCATAATGATAACAACCGTCTCATCTACACTGATTCCCTGAAACATACTGGGGTTCTCTTCAATATAATCAAACTTTGCATTTACACTGATATAGCCTGCCCACACATCATTCATAATCGCTACCGGATACTTGATGATCTTCTCATATAAAGCAAGCTCTATATCCGTATAAGTATAAGACATGTCGATTGACAGATCTGTACCGGTTCCTCCCAACATACGGTCAATCATAGATGCCATCAGCAATGGGCTGATATGAAGCAGCATAGGAGGATTGCTGGAATGATCAGGAAGTTCAACATCTGCGACAGCCAGTACGTCCGAATCATTCAATGCATTCCCGAATTCGTAATACCGCTGTTCTTCTACCCCTACTACCTCAACTTCACTTACCACACGGAACAAACCATTGATTTGCGAAGTAAAGATTCTGGAATAATTGTCGTAAATGCTGCTCAGCATCTTCAGCTTATCCTTCGTATATTTCTTCGGGCTAAAGAAATCATACTTCTTATATTCTTTTTCAGGCTTTTTCGTTTCTTCCGCCACATTTTCCGCATCCGAATTCTGCATTGAATTCAGCAACGCATCTATCTGACTTTGCGATAATACATCTGCCATCCTAAACTCCCACCTTCGTTACTCTATAATTACCTGTTCATCTCCTGATAATACTCTTCAAGACTATGTTCTACCGCATCAGACTTAGTGATTAACAGCTCAACCCTACGATTCTTCGCCCTGTTTTCCGGAGTATCAAATGGAGCAATTGGACGAAACTGCCCATATCCCTCTGACACCAGCTTATCCGGTGATACTGTTGTTCTTTCCTGTATGAATGCCACTACCCTTGCGGCACGCTCCGCCGAAAGCACACGGTCATTCATCGGGTTATTCAGCCTGTCAGGGTCTGCCTGGGTCGTATGTCCCAGAACCCGAACCTCCTTGATAGAACTGTCAACGCCTGACATAATCTTCGCAAACTGTTCCAAAATCTGCGATCCTTCTTCTTTAATTATGGAACTGTCTCCGTCAAAGAATACATTATCATGAAATGTAATAAATGTATAGCCGTCTCCTTTGAATAACTCTACTTCACTGGCAAGATTCGCCTCTTCAACTGCCTGCTGCAAACTTTCAAACAATTCGTCGAATGCCTCTGCATCTATTCCTCCCGGAACATCATCCTCAGCCAACAGATCCGGATCATCCGCAATCTGGGACACCTTATCTGCATCCGGGTTAAAACTCTTGACAACCATAATCCATTTTGCCTGATCCAAAGTGGAAATAGAATATAACAATACGAAAAAACATAACAGCAGAGTTACCAGGTCGCCATATGTATCCATCCAGTTAGCGCCGCCGCCACCGCCGCCGCTACTCCTTCTTTTCTTCATAATACCCTCCTGTTATTCTTCTGCTCCTTTACCTTTTCCCTTAGAAACCGCATCTGGATCCAGGAGTTTCTGACGTTCTTTTTGAGATACAAAAGTAACCAGTTTCTCTCTTAAAAACTTCGGATTATCTCCCGCCTGGATTGCGAGGATTCCTTCTATCATAATCTGCTTATATAATAATTCTTCTTCGTTTCTTACTTTCAGCTTGTTTCCAATCGGCGAGAAAATCAAATGCGCAAGTACACAACCATAGAAAGTAGTAATCAACGCCGTCGCCATCGCAGGACCGATATCTCCCGCGCCGCCTTCGCCTTCCAGATTCATACCTTTCAGCATGTTTACCAGTCCGACCAGAGTACCGATCATACCAAACGCAGGCGCTTTCGCCTCTAACTTGTCGTAGATTCCGATGCAGTCCTCATGCCTTGTCAGCATGGCATCCACATCACTTTCCAGAAGATTGCGAACCTCCTCTGGCTCAGTAGCGTCTACTATCAACATAATACCCTGCTTAAAGAACAGATCATCAATCTCATTCGCCTTCTCCTCCAGCGCCAGAAGACCATTCTGTCTTGCGAGCTGCGCCATCTCCACCAATGTATCGATCAGCTCTCCAATATTATACTTCTTACCTTGCAGCAGAATCTTCGTATGCTTAAGCAGTGTCGATAGTCTGTTGAAAGGATAACTTGCAATTACTGCCGCAAGCGTACCTCCAAGAACAATCGCAATACTGGGACCATCCCAGAAGTTTCCAAGTTTAGACGGACCGATACCTACGAATACGATTAGTACCGCTCCGATAACCACACCTAAAATACTAGTTATATCCACTTTACCTTCACTCCTTACCTACTTACTTTATCTATCTGCATGGTAACAATGTATCCTGCCATTGTACTCAATTGTTTTCTCAATTATTTCTTCCGCACTCTCTTTTACTATGTAAAACTTCCCGTTCGTCATGAGTACTTTTGACTCGGGAATCAGCTCAACGGATTCTATATGAGCACTATTCAGCACAATCTTCGTGCTGTTCAATTTCGTCAGCATTATCATATCATAATTCCTCACAAATATCAAACGCAACCACAAAATGGTATCTTATATCGCCTATACAAGCAATTATGAGGAATCCTCCGCAGGACTGCCTGCTCTGGTTTCCCCATAATTACTTGTGCATGGATGAATATATTCACGCATATTCGGGAAATGGTTCATTCACTACATATAACTAACTAAACTTATATTTATTATCTTTCGTTGCTTTTATTACTTAATTATAGCCGCTTCTAACAGCATACTACTTAATTGCATTAAATTGTGCTAAGAAAACGCTAAGAATGTTAACAATATCAAAAACAACAAATTAACGTTTCATATTAACAAGTTCCTGAAGCATCTCATCTGTTACCGTGATAATCTTGGAATTCGCCTGGAATCCTCTCTGGGTTGTAATCATATTAGAGAATTCGTTGGCAAGGTCAACGTTCGCCATCTCAAGCCATCCACTCTTAATCTTACCTACCGGACCGCCGTTAGGCTTGATTGCTTCAACATCACCAGCATTAGCGCCCGGTCTGTAGTAGTAACCGCTCTGCTTCTCCAGACCGTTCGGGTTCTCTACAGATACGAGACAAAGCTGTGCGATCGGAACGGAACGGTTGTTAATATCCGTACCCATAATCGTTCCATCTTCATTCATAATCCAGCCCTGAATATCATACTGCATACCGGTCGTCGGATCTGTCGGGATACGGATTGCTGATAACTCATCTACATATACTGCTGCAACACCTGGAACACGGTCTACAGGTTTTGTAGTAAGATCTGGAGTGACCTGGGGTCCCCCCGTGGCTCCCCATGTAGCACCTGTAATATTAGCACTGTTTTTATTTCCATCTAATCCTGATACATTGGCAGTAATTCTTATATTCACGGTTGGAGATGGCTTTGCATTCTCGTTATAATTATCCAGCGATATCGTATATCCTTCAAATTTTCCACCCTTTTTAGTTGCCCCCGCAATCCAGTCCTGTATCTTATCCTGAAACTTAGCCTTATCGCTCGTCTCAATCTCTTCTCCGCCAATCGTTATCGTTGCAGATTTTGGAGGATTAGCAGTCGGATCCGAATCAGTTATTGTAACTGCCGCATCTGTTATCGTATACATCGCCGGTGATGCCGGTATCTCTGGTATACCCGTTCCTTCTTCCAGTGCATATCCGTATACATAACTTCCCTGATTATCTACCAGATATCCATTGTTATCCACACGGAAGATACCTACTCTGGAAAGGTACAGACCGGAATCTGTTACATTGTTAAACGTACCGTTTACCATATTACCTACCAGGAAGAATCCTGTACCGTCAATCATACAGTCCATATTATTGGAGGATGGTGACGGCGCTCCTGTATTAAATTCTGTCGAAATGGAAGACAATGTGGAACCATAACCTACCTGAGAGGCATTGTGTCCGCCTGCTGCTCCTGCCATGATACTACCACCTGTACTGCTGATAGAATTGGAGTACATCGCATCCTGGAAATTGTAGCTGTAGGTCTTAAACCCCCATGTGTTAACATTCGCTATATTATTACCGATTACGTCTAGTTTTGACTGATGTGACTTAAGTCCTGCGACTCCCGCAATCATTGATCTGACCATGCTTATTACTTCCTTTCTTTTTCCATTCTCTGTTGTCTAAATCTTCTACTGTCTTTTTATGTATCTGCAAGTCGTACAGATACGAAACCTCCATGAAAATGGTCCGGCTTACATTAAGACAGCACTGTCAATGTTTGTAAATATGTTTTCCTTCATCTCTGCTCCGGACATCGTTGTTATCACGATGTTATGAGGAACGTTCACAATAAAGGCTCCACTCTCGCCGATAACTACCACGTCTCTGGAACCTTTCGCCTTGGCCTTCTGGACCGCCTGGTTCAGATTCTGAAGAAGACTGTCTGTCATCTCGATACCGCGCTCCTGTACTCTCTGCGCCGCATGTTTGGAGAACTGGACAGACTGGGCTTTGTCAGCCTCTTTCTGCAGAATATCTGCAAACTGTACTTTCGTACTTGAATTATTACCAGTATTTGCACCCACAGCGCTTGCCGCTCTTGTCTGCAGTTGTGCCGCTGATGCGTGCTGCAGTTTGAGTGCGCCGGCATTCGTAATCTGATCTATCTTACTCATCGATTATGCACCGCCTTTATTCTCTGATCCCCTTTTGATACTTTTTACGTCAGACTTATTCTATTTATCAGTTGACGTCCCCTCTGTCTTAGTATCACTGTCAGTCGTCGTGCCATCCGTCTTATCACTTGATTCTGTTGGAACATCACCGACTGCCATAATCTGTGCCAGTTCGTATTTCTTACCGCCAACATACACTGATGTTGCTCCTGTAAGATCAATCCCCGTTACAGTTCCCTTTATCTTATCTGTGATCTCACCCTTATCATTCGTAATCGCAATAGTTACCTCTTTGCCAAGCAATCCCGTAGAATAAGTCGTCAGAGTTACCTGAGAAAGATTATTCGTTACTGTTGCAATATTCGCAATTGCGTCAGACAGCTGTGTCATAGAATTCATGGATGCCATCTGCGTCATCTGAGCCATCATCTCACTGTTGCTCATAGGATCTGTCATATCCTGGTACTTAAGCTGCGCCGCAAGAAGCTGCCAGAAATCATCCATCGTCATGCTGCTGTTGTTCGCTACTGCTGATGTCTGTGTCTCCAATGCCGCATTATATGCATATTGAAGCGCATCACTTGTAAGATTGTCTGTATTAATCGCCATACTTGATCTCTTTCCCCTTTCTTAAATTAGTCTTTTCAAACTGATCTAGCCTGCCAGTCCTAACCGGAGTTTCTGAAGAAATTGTTCTGCATCTTCTCCATCCTGATTCTTGCCATTCTCTTTCTGTTTCTGCTGTTCCTGACCTGCCTGTTCATTCTCGTCTCTGGTCTGGTTCAGATAATCCGGCTCTTGTTTTTCCACAATAATCGTTGTCTCTTCACCCAAGTTGCGGTCGATGATATTTCCAATCTCTTTTGCATTCTGTCCCAAAGCTTCCCATGCCCGTTTCTCAGAGCATATGATTGAGATTGTCGCCTGATTTCCTTCATACAATACTTTGATTGCAAGCTTTCCAAGATTGGCGGGTTCGATATGTATCTCGAACTCATTTATCCCCTCCGCAAGTTTCGAAAGCAACTGATCCGTTACCTTCTCTGGTAATTCCTCTGGCTGTTCTACATGTACGGTCGTAACGTTCTCATACTTTGGCGCCTCTGTCTGTTCTACTCTCGGTGTCTCTGTCATTGCTGCCGCCACATGCTCTGCCATGGTTGTTTCCGAAGTTGTCTGAACTTCCTCACTCTGGGTTGTCTTTGATTTGTTCTTAAGCTGTGATGAAAAATCTGATGTCTCCTGTCTTGTCTCAGACGCATGAGTCTGAACAATCGGCTGGCTATCCACTGACTCTGTTGCTGCCAAACCATCCGCCGTCATATCTGCCTGACCAGGATTTTCATCTGTCTGTAGATTCTGTGTTACTTTTACATTAGCAGCCTGCACAGCCATGGTCTCTTCCAGTTCCGTCGTCTGAACCATATTTTCAACGTCCGGGCTGATAACCTCTGCTGCTGCCTCTGTCTCTGGCACAATCTGAATCATCTCCGGACGCATCCCCTGACTAATCTGATATGCTGCCAGCATCCCTTCTGTCTGGGTGTCTTCTGTCTTCTCCACCTTTCCCTGATCTTCTGATACGGCATCTTTGCCAGCATCGTCTGATGTACTGTCCTTTGTCGGTTTCGTGTCTTTGCTGTCTTTCACATCTTTGGTATCTTTCGAAACCTCTTTGCTGTCCTTACTGCTCTGGTTGTTTTCCTGCTTACCCTGAAGCAGTGTACGGAAATCATCACTCACATCTCCCACACGGCTGCCTGCTTTTTTGCCGCCTGTCAACTGGAGACTAATGTCGCTCCCTTTCACACTCAACTTATCCATTGGCTCTTCCTCCTTCCTTCTCTATTTTGTTCCCGTGATACTATGGATTGTTCTGCACTTTGTGCTCTTAGTATCATATATAGTAATCTGCTGTGTGCAGTATTACCCCATTATTCTCGCCATCGCCTTTTTCGTAGTCACGAATTCTTCGATAAATCGCTCTTCCTCTTTCTGGACTTCCTTCTCATACTCTTTGAATTTCTTTTCCTTAAGCTTATCAATAGAAGAGGTTTCTTTCTTCGCTTCCACTACTTCATTACGCTTGGCTTCTTCTTTTTCCTTAAGTTTTGCAAGTTCCTCGTATTTCTTCCGGATTCTTACCCCCAGTGCTTCCAGATAGTTCTCATATGTATGAATATCACTGATCTTCATGCCGTTCATTCTACATTCTCTGAATTCCAGCACACACTGATGATGTTCTTCTTCCATCGACTCGATGGTTTTCTCACACTCTCTGACTTTCATAAGTATCCTGGCATGTTCTGCCTTCAAACCGTCAAGCACCTGTTCCTTATAACTAAGTACCGTATCCAATGAAAAAAAGAATTTCTTCACCGTAATATCTCCTTCATCATTTTCAGGGATTCCTCTTTCGAGAAACTCTCATCTATCTTCTGCATCAGGAATGCATTTACCCGATCAATCTTAGATATCGCCACATCCAGTCTCGGGTTGGTTCCCGACTTGTAAGCTCCAATAGAAATCAAATCCTCATTCTTTGCATATATGCTCAAAATATCCCGCATCTTCGCCGCCGCTTCTTTATGTTCTTCCGGCACAATATTCACCATAAGACGCGAAATACTGGCATTAACATCAATCGCGGGGAAATGATTCTCATTTGCCAGTTTCCTTGTAAGCACTATATGACCATCTAAAATTCCCCGTACAGTGTCCGCTACCGGTTCGTTCGTATCGTCTCCTTCAACCAGCACCGTATAGATACCGGTTATAGAGCCCTTCTCGAATTTGCCGCTTCGTTCCAACAACTTCGGGAACTCCGCATAGATAGATGGGGTATATCCTCTCGCCACCGGCGGCTCTCCGGTAGCAAGCCCAATCTCGCGCTGCGCCATAGCAAATCGCGTAAGAGAATCCATCATCAACAGAACATCTTTTCCCTGATCCTTAAAATACTCTGCAATCGTCGTCGCCACCAACGGGCATTTCATACGCAGCATTGCCGGCTGGTCTGACGTAGCAACCACCAGGATGCTGCGTTTCATTCCTTCCGGGCCAAGATCTTTCTCTATAAATTCACGAACCTCACGGCCTCGCTCACCTACAAGCGCGATTACATTAATATCGGCTTTCACATTTCTGGCTATCATACCAAGCAATGTACTCTTGCCGACTCCACTTCCGGCAAATATACCGATACGCTGTCCCTTCCCTACCGTGTTAAGTCCATCAATTGCCTTCACGCCGAATTCCAATGGATCCGTGATAGGCGGACGTGTTAACGGGTTAATATATGCATTTTCAACATAATAATATCTGGAAGACGGCAGGGGGCCCAGATCATCCATCGGCTTCCCTGTCGCATCTATAATTCTTCCTCTTAAAAACTCTCCAACAGGAATTTTCAAACGCTTTCTCGTATTCCGCACGAAACTTCCCGCTGTTATACCATTCAGATTCTCATATGCCATGAGCTGCATCTTGTCTTCTCTGAAACCCACAACCTCCACCGGTATCTGCCGGTGCTTTTCTTCGTTATAGATCATGGCAATATCGCCGATACTGGCATGATTGCCGGAGGACTCCATCGCCATTCCGATCACATTCTCTATCTTCCCTATATGACTGATCGTTTCTGTCTTCTGTATCAGTTCCGGCAATTTTGAAAACATGCTTTCTCACCTCAGTTACGCTCTTACATTATTCAGTATATCTTTGATGTTTTCCAACTGTGTGCTGACACTTGCATCTATAATCTCATCTGGAAGCTCGATAATGCAAGTACCGTCTTCACCATTATCCATAGTAATAATCTTAATACTATCTGACAAATGGGCAAGCGACTCCATGAATTCTGCGTCCACATCCATAGATACGATGGCGTCACATTTCGTAATATAGATTTTCGCCCATCTCTTCTTCGTAATCTTATCAGTCGCAGCAAGAATCATCCGTTTTACAATATCACCGCTGGACTGGAGACTGGTCTGGATTATTTTCTCAGCTATGGCAAGAGATATACGCTTTAAATCATCTATATATTTCTCAAGCAGCTTCTCTTTCTCCCGCGAAACACTTTCAATCACATCAGCCGCATTCTTCTCAAGTTCCTGCACTTCCTCATCCAGAATCCGCCTCTGTTCTTCATACGCTTCACGAACGCCATCCTTATAGCCATCTTCCTTGCCTTCCCGATAGCCTTTCTCACGAAGAATCTCAGCCTGCTGACGAGCGTCATAGACAATCTTTCTCGCCTTCTCTTCGGCCTCTTCCACCATTTTTTCCAATTCTTCTTTGGAAATGGTCTCCTCTTCTTCCTCAACCTCTTCTTCGGCAGGCTCTTCTTCTACTTCATCTTCCTTCGGCGGATTGTTAATCTTGAATCCGGCAAAGAAATCATATGGTTTGATATCCTGTTCATTCTCCGGTTCTTTTACAATCCTAGGCAATGATTTCATCCTTTCCACTCTTAACAATAATCAATTCTCCAGCCTCTTCTAACCTTCGGATTACAGCAACAATTCTCTGTTGTGCCTCTTCAACGTCACGCAGACGAACATTAACTGTAATCTCAAGATCGGACTGGATACTTTCAGCCATACGTGAAGATACGTTGGAGAATACAAGTTCCTTGATGTTCTCATCGGAACCTTTAAGTGCGTATACGATATCCTTGACATCGCATTCACGGATAAATCTCTGAATAGATCTGTTGTCCATAGATACGATATCTTCGAATACAAACATCTTCTTGCGGATCGTCTCAGCAAGCTCTTCGTCGTTTTTGCCCAATTCGTCGAATATGTACTTTTCGTTTGCTCTGTCCATATGATTCATAACATCTGCGATGTAATCGATACCGCCAACCGTAGTAACATCTGATGTAACCATACCTTCGAACCGTTTCCGCAGAGAATCTTCCACAACCTTTATTGCTTCTGGTGAAGCACTCTCCATCCTGGCAATTGCTTCTACAACCTTGATACGCTTCTCTTTCGGCAATTCACTGATAACCATAGATGCCTGGTCCGAATCCGCATAGGACAGGACCAGTGCAATCGTCTGAGGCCTCTCATGCTGCAGAAAAGATATTAGATTCTTCACATTACTCTTACGCATGAACTCAAACGGACGTATCTTCAAAGATTTGGATAGCTTGTCAAGAAGCGTCTGCGCAGTACTCTCGCCAAATGCCTTCTCCAGTACTGCTCTGGCATATTCCATGCCGCCGTCTGTGACAACCTTCTGTGTCAAACAAGTCTTATAGAACTCATCCAACACTAATTCCATCTCTTCCGGACTTACATGCCCAAGCTTTGCCACCTCTATTGTCAGTCTCTCAATATCACTTTCACTCAGATGCTTATATATCTTAGACGCCTTGTCGGCTCCAAGTGAGACAATAACCGCTGCCGCTTTCTGCTCCGGTGCCAGTTTACTCTCCTCCATCTCCAACACCTCCATTCAGCCAGTTCCTTAACAACTGTGCCGAGATCTCTGCATTCTGATCTGCGAATTCTCGAACACTGCGCTTCAACTCCATACCTCTGTCGTTCTGCATTTCTTGAATCTCTTCGTTCAGATCAAGTATAGATGAAACGTCTTCCTCTTCTTCCTCTTCAATCAGTTCTTCAACTTCCTCTTCTTCCTGTCTGTTGCGTCTTCTGATTAACAATATTACAACAACTGCCACTAATACTAATATCAATGCTATCGCAGCTATCAATGCCCATAATGGAATGCTCTCAAAGATTCTGCCAGAAGATGCCTCTTCCGAATCATCCTTTTCTCCGATACCATCGAACGGCGCGCTCACAATAGTAATCTTCTCTTCCTGCACATCCGTCGCGATACCTGCCGCATTTCCCACCAATGACCGGATCTGATTCTCTCTTAAACTTCCGTATCCATTTCCATTAATAGCCACCGAGACAGTAACGTCTTCAATTGCGCCCGGATCAATCTGCCCTTGTTCCTTCAACTCATTAACGAGATAATCTCTGGTTGCGCTCTCACTATATGCTCCTGCGCCATCCGTCTCTCCATCTGTATTATATTCCGCAGTATCAGAATTGGTTTCTGTCCCTGCAACTCCTCCGGCGGCATCACCTGTTCCGGCTTGTTCCTCATAGAGTTCTTCATGACTGATGATTCCGGTCTTATCTTCTTCATCTATCTTATCCGGAGTCGTATATGTCGTCTCTTCACGGATTAATTTTTCCAGATTCACTTTTGCTCGCGCTGAAACTCTCACATTGTCCTGCCCATAGATAGGACCTAACACTTTCATGACATTATTGGAAATCTGATTCTCAGCCATCCTCGCCAGTTCTTCTGTATCAGAAGTACTTGATGAAGAGCTATTGTCAACGCCTTCCACAGAAACATCATTCCCATTGCCATCAAAGACAGCCACGTCTTCCAGCTCCATGCCCGGCACACTCTTCGCTACCAGCCTCTGAATTGCAACCGCCTGGTCATCCGATGGAGAACCGCCATCGCTCATCGTTACAACTACCGACGCGCTGGACTTCTCCTCTTCATCATTCAGCGCATATCTGCTCTCTTCCCCCAGCGCAATCGTCGCCTTCGCATCCTTCACACCATCAAAGAGACGAATCGTAGAACCGATACGGTCCTGCAGCTCATAGAGCTTATAAGTCTTCTTATCAGAATCCGTCGTCAGCATGCTTGCATTATCCGTGAACGTATCATATGTAAAACCGCTCTTAGGATAGCCCTCCTGAACGAGAGTCGCTTTCGTCTGATCCACCACATCTTCTCTTACAAGAATCGTAGAATTGCCGCTAAATTTATAATCAACGCCATCCTCCTGCAGCTTCTGTGCAATCGTCTGCGCTTCTTCCTGTCCAAGCCCTGAAAATAATTCTGCATAAGGCCGGTTATTCAAAACAACCGCTATCGCTATTGCCGCCACAATTACCACCGCAGCGACTGCAATGATTAGTTTTTTGGTCTTGCTGCTCAATTTTCCAGCAAACTCTTTAAATTGCCCTAATTTTTCCTTCATCATCAAAACCCACTTATCTTTTTATGATTTATGATTCCATTTACTGCCGTAATTCCACACAGCAAAAAGTATCCATCTATAATACTTTCTATATAGAACAGACCGCATTATAGATTGATACGCATAATTTCATTATAAGCTTCCAGTGCTTTATTCCTTAATGACACAAGCACATCCGATGCAAGCTGCGCTTCTGATGATGCAATCGAAACCGTATGCGGGTCTTCAATCTGCCCCGTTGCCAGAAGGTACTGGTTCTTTGCCAGAGTATCTTCTGTCGTACGTACATTATCAATTGCTTCTTCGAATATAGACTTGAATGCAGCAATTCCTTCTTCTCCTTTTATCTTCGTCCCCGAGCCAGAAATACCCGTCAGGCTCATCGGTTGTATCGGTGTGATGAACATCTCTCCCATAATTATATCAATCCTTCCCTTACATTCTTATCGCTTCTAGCTGTTCTTACTTATCTATTG
>CANSLW010000070.1 GCA_947647815.1 uncultured Dorea sp.
GCTTGCAGGCATTTGGCGACTGCCGCGAGGGTCACATACCCCGATGCTTGCATCGCTCTTGCTTTATGCCCCGTATGCTTGCATCGGGGTTGTTGACTTGAGGTACAAAGCGATGGGGCGCCTTCCTTGCGGAGGGTGCCCCATTGGCAATTTATTTGTATTCGAAGGATTAAAAAAGCACGCAATACGCGTGCTTTTTTAATAAAAATACTTGATTTTGTGTGTTGACACGCAGATTAAAATTTTGTATATTATGTGATAGAAAGAAATTGTGTAGAATTGGCTGGTATAAGGCTGTTTCAAAGAGATATATCAGTCGTAAAGAGAGAATCTGTCTACATATAATCACAAAGTAACAGAAGCCAAATTGCAGCAGAGAAAGGAGAGTAAAAGATGTTTGATAAGAGCAAAGTAAAACTTGGAATCGCACCGATTGCATGGACCAACGACGATCTGCCGGATCTGGGTAAGGAGAATACCTTTGAGCAGTGTGTCAGTGAGATGGCGTTAGCAGGTTTCACAGGATCAGAGGTGGGTAATAAGTACCCAAAGGATCCGGATGTATTAAGAAAGGCGCTGGAGCTTAGAGGAATCGAGATCTGTAACCAATGGTTCTCTTCCTTCCTGATTACGAAGCCGTTTGAAGAGGTAGAGAAGGAATTCCGGGCACAGCTCACATTCTTAAAGGCAATGGGCGCTAAGATTATCGGCGCTTCTGAGCAGAGCCACAGCGTCCAGGGGCAGCAGGATACTCCGATATTCGGACACAAGTATGTGATGAATGACGAAGAGTGGAAGACCTTCTGTGACGGCATGAACCGTCTGGGCAAGATTGCAAAAGAAGAGTACGGCATAGCGCTTACTTTCCATCATCATATGGGAACCGTCGTACAGAATTCGGATGAAGTAGAGCGAATGATGGAGAATACGGATCCGGAATACGTAAGCCTTTTGTTTGATACCGGGCATTTTACATACTGTGGCGCAGATCCGCTTGAGATGGTAACAAAATACATAGACAGGATCAAACACGTACACTTGAAGGATATCCGTCCGGAAGTGGTAGAGAAAGTAAAGGCTGAGAATTTAAGCTTCCTTGAAGGCGTAAGAATGGGAGCGTTCACGGTACCGGGAGACGGATGTATTGATTTCGATCCTATTTTCAAGGTGTTGGAAGAGAATAATTATGAGGGATATATGCTGGTAGAAGCGGAGCAGGACCCGGCGAAGGCGAATCCGCTGGAATATGCGATTAAGGCAAGAAAGTTCATTGCTGAGAAGACAGGGCTGTAAGAGAGAATCTTATTTTTATAGAGCCGGCGAATAAATCGGAATGTGCGGCTTATAAATTGGCAATGGTGTAAAAATTATAGAAGGGAGAATGAAAATTATGGTAACAGTAGGTATTATCGGAGCAGGAAGAATTGGAAGAGTTCATGTGGAGAGTATCTGTACAAAGGTGGGAAATGCGAAGATCAAGACACTTGCAGATCCGTTCATGAACGATGAGACCGCCGCATGGGCGAAGAAGATGGGCGTGGAGAACACGACCAAGGATTACAAGGAGATCCTTGCAGATCCGGAGATCAATGCAGTGCTGATCTGTTCTTCAACAGATACGCATTCCCCGATCTCCGTAGAGGCAATTCAGGCAGGGAAACATGTATTCTGTGAGAAACCGATCGATCACGATGTAGACAAGATCAATGAGGTTATTGAAGCGCTTAAGAAGAACCCGGTGAAATACCAGGTAGGATTCAACCGCAGATTCGACCATAATTTTGAGGCAGTTAAGGACGCCGTGGCAGCAGGCAAGATTGGTGATACTCATATCATCAAGATTACATCCAGAGATCCGGAGCCGCCGAGTGCAGATTATGTAAAGGTATCCGGCGGAATGTTCTTGGATATGACGATTCATGATTTCGATATGGTACGTTTCCTGGCAGGGTGCAATGCGGCGGAAGTATATGTTGAGGCAGCTGTACTTGTAGATCCGGCAATCGGAGAGGCTGGAGACGTAGACACTGCAGTGATCACACTGAAGATGGAGAACGGCGCCATCGCAGTGATTGATAACTCCAGACAGGCTGTATACGGATATGATCAGAGGGCAGAGGTGTTCGGCTCTAAGGGAATGGTGGCAACAGGTAATGATACAGCAAGCGCAGCAGTAATCAGCAGCGTTGACGGCGTAACTGGTGAGAAGCCGCTTCATTTCTTCCTGGAGCGTTACATGGACGCTTATGCGAAAGAGATCAAGTGCTTTATCGAGGCAATTGAGAATGATACAGATACTCCGCTTGGAGTTGTAGACGGATTGGAACCGGTATTGATGGGACTGGCTGCTAAGAAGTCATTAGAAGAACATCGTCCGGTGAAGATCTCTGAGATCAGGGCTTAATCCTTAAGAATGGGGCTGTTGTCAGCCCCATAGAATATTATTTGTCATTATAATGTCCTTTACAAGAAAGAATCGTAATATTGTTTGCAATGGGTTTATATACAATTCGATTTTTTTCATCAATATGCCGACTCCACCATCCAGACAGGTTTTCAGAGAGTGGTTCGGGATGGCCAATTCCATCAAACGGATTTCTCTGGATATCTTTAACAAGTTTATTTATCCGTTTTAAAGTTTTTTTATCTTCTATCTGCCAGTCAAGATATTCTTGCCAAGCGTCGTCTTCCCACAGCAGACCCATACATTATACCTCGATTAAGTCGTGTTCTTTTGGAATAGAAATTCCGGCTTCAATATTAGCGATACGTTGCTCTAATACTCTTATATTAGCCTCAGAGTAAAATGGGTCGGCAGTGATTTCAAAAGGAATTTTATTCTGACGGACAACTGCCTTTGTGAACATTGTAATAGCTGTAGTCATATTTAATCCCATATCTTCAAAAAGAATTTCCGCCTGCTTTTTTAACTTTTCATCCATTCGGATTGTAATACTGGTCGTTGCCATATAATCACCTCTTTCATATTTACATAATATTCTTAAAATATAATTATGTCAATACGTAGTATGTACAAAATGTTCTTTTTTTATAATATCATGTGTAAATAGAATCATAGAAAAACATTTAATAAAGGTATTTTGGGAGTTATAAATATTTCTTAATCGTGTTCCTTGTGATATACTTTATGTGAAAAGAAGGAGACGAATCTCTATGAAGAGAAAGAATAAAATATATTTGTGTATGACTGCAATTTTGATAGTCGTCTATATTGGACTGCTGTTTCTTCTGTATGTTTCAGAACGTACCAGCAGCAGTGCGACCATACAGACGTTTGGTGACGCAGTATGGTATTCTCTGGTTACATTGACTACGGTTGGTTATGGGGATTTGACGCCGGTAACGCCGTTAGGACATGCGGTAGGAGTTGTGTTCCTCCTGTTATCTGCCGGTATTATAGTGACCATGTTCGGCGCGGTAATATCTTTTGTTACCAGCGAGGGATTTCCGCTGCTTATGCTTATTTTTCAGAGAAAGAAAAACTGGTATTATTTTGCTGATTATGGCGCGGAGTCTAATACTCTGGCGGCAAATATCTATAAAGAAGATCCGGATGCAGTGATTATCTACGGTGAGAAAAGAGAAGATCAGATGGAATTCCCGGATTATCCCTGTATGTTTATCAGTGCTTCTCCGGCGCGTATTGTGGCGCATAAGAAAAATATTGGTACGAGATGCAAGATTTTTCTTATGAAAGAGAATGATATCGGCGTGAACAGCCGGGCGGTCGGCCTGCATGAATTGCCTGTGGACGTCTATGCGAGAACGACGAATGGACAGGATCATTTGTCTGGAAATATTAATTTTTTTCACAGTTATGACTGCTGTGCCAGACAATATTGGCGTTCAAAACCTTTATGCAAAGAAGAAGACACGATCGTGATCATTGGATTTGGTAATTATGGCCGCTGTATTCTGGAGCGGGCGATATTGACGAATATTATCTCTGTTACCCAGCATGTGGCGTATCATATTTTTGGAGATGCGAAAGAATTCCTTGCTATGCATGGTCACCTGCAGGAGGTATTTTCGATGGGGAAAGAATCTGCGGAGATGGATTCTTTGATTTTTCATGATGAATTATGGGAAACATGCCGGGAGATACTGGAGCGGGCGGATCGCATTATTATCTGTCCAGATGATGAGCCGAAGGGATGGAATATATTCTGGAGACTGCGCAGATACTACAAGACCTGCGGTCATATTGATCTGCACAGTAACCGGAAGGCGCCGGGGGTATCGTATTTTGGAACGAATGAGGAGATATATACTCCTGATCAGATTATGCGGACTTCTCTGAACAAAGCGGCTGTCATTATCAATGAGATTTTCCGCAAATCAGTTTCTTATCCTACGCTTAGCTGGGAGAATCTTGATGATTTCCACCGGGAGTCTAAGATAGCCGCGGCAGATCATATTCTGATGAAGGTACGCATTCTGCTGAAAGATGAGACAATTACGGAATTTACGAGTGATACGATAAAAAGAGCATATCAGAGATATTGTGAGACAAAGACGGAAGAATCTATGCAGGATGCGTATCGCAGGCTGGATCATATGCGTTGGATCAGGTTTTATTCATTTTATAATTGGACGTATGGTTCTGTCAGAGATGATGGCGCAAGGCAGCATCCCATGTTGTGCCCTTATGCGGAGTTAAATTCAGAACAGAAACGAGAACGGGATGTGGCATGGGAGCTTCTGGGCAGAATATCCATAGAGCTTTGAGATGGCAAACATTTTGTATTATAATAGTTTGCAGCAGGGAGGTAATGAGATGGCTGTAACCTTACAACAGATAGCAGAAGCGGCCGGAGTCTCCAGAGGAACGGTGGACAGGGCTTTGAATAACAGAGGGCGGATTAATGCGGAAGTAGCGGAGCGAATCCGCCGGATTGCGGACGAGATGGGATACCAGCCAAACCGCGCCGGCAGGGCGCTGGCGATGTCTAAGCGGTCGATTACCATAGGAGTGATCGTCCAGGCGGCGGATACTCCGTTTATGGAGAAGGTTTTGGAAGGAGCAGAAGATGCCCGGGCAGAGGTGGAACGTTTAGGGGCAGAGGTGATCATCCGTAAGATTCATGATTTTGACGCGCAGAAAGCAGTTGAGACGATGTATGAATTGAGGCAGAAAGGATGTAATGGGATTGCGGTCGTTCCGGTGGATGATGAGAATCTGAAGCAGACAGTCAATGAGTTTGCCGATGCGGATATTCCGATTATTACATTTAACTCTGATATTGAGGAATCCAAGAGACTCTGTTTTGTAGGACAGGATACTTTTCAAAGCGGCAAAGTAGCGGCAGGGCTGATGGCGGACATTCTGCCCGGACCAGGAAAGATTCTTGTAATCTCAGGATATCCGACCAGTTACGGACATAAGAACCGGACAAGGGGATTCCTTCAGGAATTTGGAAAGCTAAGAGAAGATATCCGGGTGTTAGATGTGCAGTATGCGTTTGATGATAACCGTATGGCGGAGATGATAACCCGGGGAATGCTGAGAGAGTATGAAGACCTGACCGGCATCTATCTTGCAGCGTCTGGTGTGCAGGGAGTCTGCAAAGCATTGGAAGAGTCGGGGATGGCGGATAAAGTGAAAGTAATCTCCAATGACCTTACGAATCAGAATGTACAATACCTGGAGGAAGGGAAGATCCGTTTCCTGATCGGGCAGGACGGCTACAGGCAGGGATATGAGCCGATCATGAAATTATTCGAGAAGATATTTGACGGGAAAGAACCGGAGAGGGAATTTGCTTATACGGAGATTGTGATAAAGACACGGTATAATCTGATATGATTGTGAAAACATAAAGTGCAAGACAATTTGTAGTATTGCAAAAAGAGTTGGAAAGTTATATATATTCCAACTCTTTTTGTTGTCCTTATTATACCACAAAAACAAGAAAATTTAAAGACTGGTATGGCTAAAGAGCAGGTGATATAATCAGTAATCGTTACAATTCACACTTACGCTAGTGTACGCAGTTTGAATCAACAGGATATCTCACACAGACGAGGTAACATTCCGGTGAACTAACTGCTAACTGCGACTAAGACACTCAGGAAGAGCCTTCGTGCCTAAGTCTCCGTAAGCAGTGGATTTCACCTCCATTAAGAACACCTCTGAATTGTCTGTTTAGAGACATCCTGTTGATTCAAACTGCTGTGTACTGACTTACGTGTGAAAAGTAACCAGTAATCCAGATGGCTATCACACTTTGAAAGGGGGAAATGGTACGATGCTGGATAAAAGGAATTGGTTGGAGGCAGTATCAGGAAAGGCCCAGATTGGGAAGGTATTAGAGATGAACCGGTACACACAAAAGTATGGTCTGGCATTCAGTGAGGAGGATGTCCAGATGATGGTGATGGAGCGAAAAAATGTCCTGAAGGAGCAGAAAAGAGTGGAATTCGGACAGAGTATACTTCCCCAGTTAATCTATGAATTCTGTGATTCCTCATATATTGACCAGAGTAATTATCTGGAAATCATGCTGCGGCTTCAGGAAATCTTCTATCTTTATAAGAATGAAACTATGGATGAACTTACGGACAGTGAATTGCTACATTTTATGAAGGAACAGTTTGAGAATGTATGTTACGGGGATCTGGAGTATCTGGAAGAGACTTGTCTGGATGTGTTCTCTCAGGCAGTGAGAGGTGGATATGAAGGATATAAACAGACGGAAGGGAAAGGTGAATACAGTCGGTTTGACGAAGTGACAAGATGGGACCCGCTGTTGTATGTGGAGGCATTGAAGGATTTTGAGTAAGAAGATATTTCAGCTGTACGGTTGCTAATCCGACAGCCCATCTGCATTGCGGTAAACCGCATGCAAACGGGGTATCGGATTGCAACCGTACAGGCGGAAAATATTTCTACAGAATAAGGAATGGTGTTCAAAGAAACGGGAGGAGAGTAATGAGATACGACATGGAAGAACTGATTCCGGTTGTTGCAAGGCTGGCTGAAAGGTATACAGGTTATGAGAGCACATCTGTTACATACGAGAAAGCAAATGAGTTGATGGAAGCTGTAATTTACTGTATTCAGGAATATGAGAAGTCAGAGGTATGGAAGAAGGATATGGAGAGGAGAAAAAACGAGGGCAAAAATATCGTGGCTGTAGAGAACATTTCCGCAAAAGAGGCTTATGAACGGGGATATCTTCTGGTAGATGCTAAGGTGCGGGCAATGAAAGAAATGTACCATGGCCTTCTGAAAGATTTTCATTCTTATGGGAATGCGGCATTAAGAGACACGGTGGATGCGGTTCCGGAATTTCTAAAATGGTATGATATCCGGTTCGGACCACAGAATACGATTCTGACACTGGACTATCCGTTGCTTGAAGATTTGCATAAATTAACAGGAATCGATGCGGTTTATGAATATGTAAAGTGCATTTGTATAGAACAGGAATTTCTGGGAAGATTTCCAGAAAAGTATGTTAAAGAGGTGTTGCGGGCATATTCAGAGGACTATGAGGAGATATTTGAGAATCTCTGCGGAATTATTCTGGCGGATGTTGCAGGACATCTCATATTGAAGAAGCGCTTTGATGATACAGGACTGACAGAGGATGATAAGGAGAGGGTGCGGGCAGTGCTTGGTGTGTATTCGGAGAATGATGCAAAGAGGATGATGCGGCAGATTATAGAGAAGTTCCTTAAGGCATTCTGCCGTGATAATGGAGAGGCGTGGAGTTATATGGCGGGGGAGTGCGATAATATTACAGTACGGATTATTCATTCAGTATAGCTGTGAGTTGGAGTAATTAAGATTTTATGTGTGGTGTGAAAATATTTTTATACAAAATAATTAATTATCTGTCAAAAGCATGTGAAGTGTGATACAATTCATACAACAGAAAAAATATGTAAGACGGAGGTGTTTTTATGCTGCATGAAGTAAAGTTTCAGTCATTCAATGAACGGGACGAGGTGTACGGATGGATCTATGTTCCGGCTGCAAAGCCGAAGGGCATCGTACAGGTGGTACATGGATTCGGAGAGCATTCCAGAAGGTATCTGCACATGATTGTCAAGTTCATGGACGCGGGATATATTGTGGCGGCGGACGATCATGTGGGACATGGCAAGACAGCTGTGGAGAATGATTCCTGGGGTGATTGGGGTGACAAAGGATTCCATACCATGATGGAGGACGAACATAAGCTGAAAGAACTGGTATGTGAGAAATATCCGGAACTTCCATATTTCCTCTTTGGACACAGTATGGGTTCCTTTATCGTAAGAGATTATATCACGAAATATGGCGAGGAACTGGCAGGTGTTACGATTTGCGGAACGGCAGGAGTCTTCCGTGGAGCCGAGGAAGTTGGCAAAGAATTGGAGAAAGCGGTCGAGGCAGGCAGAGGGAAAGAGTCTGACGGAGAGTTTGCAGGGAATCTCATGGGATGGATGTGTGAACGGTGCGGCGACATCAGTATCGGAAATGAATGGATCTGTGCGGATCCGTATGTACAGAGGGATCATGCAGAGGATCCGTTTGATGCATTTACTAAACCGACTACGAATCAGTCCATGCTGTATTTTGCACAGATGATGGTTGCGATTACGGGAGAAGAATGGGCGAAGAAAGTTCCGGTAAGCCTGCCTGTCTATAATATCGGAGGAGATCAGGATCCGGTAGGAGAATATGGCAAGGGAATCTATGAGGTTACGAACTGGCTGTGCCAGACCGGTCATGTGGTGAGGACGAAGGTATATTCCGGATACCGTCATGAGATACATAATTATGCGGCGATCAAGGATGAAGTAGAGGCAGGAATTATCGGATTCATGGATGGAATCGCGGCAGGGATTGAGGTGTAGTTCTGCTCGTACATTAATGGTATTATTTATGAAATTGTATGGAATGTTTGACTAAGAATCTTACATTTTATACAATTTTTTTGCCTATATTTTAACAAATGGTGATAGTGAATAAAAAAAATATGTAATATTTGTGCAAAATACATATTGCGTTCACGTGAACGCAATGCTAAAATAACAGCATAAAGCAACAAGGAAACAAATAAAGATAAAAATATAAAAAGAGAAAGGCGGAAAACGAGATGTTAAGAGTAGGAGTTATCGGATGTGGCGGAATGGGAAGAGACCATATCAAGAGAATCACAGAAAGAACCCAGGGAGCTAAGGTTGTAGCAGTATCAGACGTATTTGAAGAAGGTGCGAAGAAAGCGGCAGAGATTGCCGGAGGCGCTAAGGTTTATACAGATGGAAAGGCATTAATTAATGATCCGGAAGTAGATGCGGTTCTGGTAGTTTCACCGGGATTTGCACATGTAGACGACCTTCTGGAGGCGATTAAGGCGGGCAAGCGTATCTTCTGTGAGAAACCGCTCTGTACGACAGCGGAGGATTGCAAGAAGGTTATGGATGCAGAAGAAGCATCCGGCAGACATCTGATTCAGTTAGGGTTCATGCGCCGCTACCATAAAGGATATAATCAGATTAAGGATGCGATTGCTACAGGCGAATACGGCGAGCCTCTGATGATGCACTGCACACACAGGAATCCGGAAGTAGGTACGAACTACAACACTCCGATGGCTGTACATGACACAGTAATCCATGAGATTGACCTGTGCCACTGGCTGGTAGATGATGATTATGAGAGCGTACAGGTAATCATGCCGAAGGTTACAAAGTATTCACATTCCGAGTTAAAGGATCCGCAGATTATGCTGATGCGTACGAAGAGCGGTATCTGCATCGATGTAGAGTGCTTCGTAAACTGCAAGTTCGGATATGATATCAACTGTGAAGTTGTTTGTGAGGACGGCGCACTTAAGATGGGCGCACCGATGGCTCCGTCTATCCGTAAGAATGCAGCGGCTTCTACAGAGATTACAACAGACTGCTTCGTACTGTTCAAGGATGCTTATGATGCAGAGATCCAGAACTGGGTTGACTGTGCAGAAAGAGACGTAATTGAAGGACCTACCGCATGGGACGGATATCTGGCAGCAGTTACAGCAGACGCACTGGTTAAGGCACAGGAGACAGGTAATATCGAGAAGGTAGTTACGGTTGAAAAACCTGAGTTTTATAAGTAAGTATATATTTTTTTGAAAGGTGCGTTCGCGAGAACGCAAAAAAAAGAATTACATAGACGCGATATTTGGCAGAGATAGTAGAGAATACTCATAATAATAAAGGAGACGGAGATTATGAAATTAGGATTTAATGAGGCAACAGCATTAGAGTGTAAAGGACAGTCTTTGATTGCTGATCTGGAAGCATGTGAGAAATATGGATTCGATTATATCGAGATTAGATTTGACTGTATTAAGGATTATCTGAAGGAGCATACATTAGAAGAACTGGCTGACTGGTTCAAAAACCACCACTTGAAGCCATGGGCATATAACACCCTGATTTATTTTAACCAGAGAGATGAAGCAGGTGTGAAGGAGATTGATGAGGAGACAGACTTTATCATTGAAGTGTGCAAGGCAATTGATATGAAGATGCTGATTACAGTTCCGCAGTTTGACGTGAAGGATAAGAGTGTGACTGAGATTAAGGAAGAGGCAGTAGAGAGACTTCGCTATCTGTCTGACAAGGTTGGTTCTGATATCAGGATTTCTCTGGAGTTCTGCGGCGCTCCGAACTGCTCCATCAACCAGTTTGGTACAGCGTATGATGTAGTGAAAGCAGTAGACAGAGATAATGTGGGAATTACGGTAGATACGTTCCATTTCCATGAGATGTGCTCTAAGATTGAGGATCTGAAGAACGCAGACGGCAAGAAGATCTTCGCTTACCACCTGAATGACTGTGAAGACCTTCCGCTCGGATCCTGCGGCGATGACAAGAGACTGTGGCCGGAAGAGGGTGTGGTGGACCACGCTGCAATCGCTGGCGCGCTGAAGGAGATTGGTTTTGACGGCGTATGCACGATAGAAGAATTCCGTCCGGAGTACTATGCAATGTCACATGAAGAGAATGTGAAGAAAGCTGCGGAAGTAACGAAGGCATTTGTAGAGAAATATTTCGGTTAGATCTGAACTCATAAAGGAGTAGAAGAGATGTTAGATAAGAATAAAGTTTCACTTGGAATTGCGCCAATTGGTTGGACGAATGATGATATGCCGGATCTTGGAAAAGAGAATACATTTGAGCAGACCGTGAGCGAGATGGCGCTGGCAGGATTTACCGGTTCGGAGGTGGGAAGCCATTATCCGACTGACCCGGAAGTCCTTAAGAAAGCGTTGGATCTTAGGGGAATGACAATCTGCAATCAGTGGTTTTCATCTTTCCTGATCAGTAAGCCATATGAGGAGACAGAGGAAGCGTTTATTAAGCAGTGTGATTTTCTGACCAAGGTAGGAGCGAAATGTATCGGAGTATCCGAACAGAGCTACAGCATCCAGGGAATGTTAGACCATCCGATCCAGGAAGGCAAGTATGTCATGAATGATGAGGAGTGGGAGCTTCTTACGACCGGACTTAACAAACTTGGAAAGATTGCAAAGGAGAAAGGAATGGTCCTGACCTTCCATCATCATATGGGAACTGTAGTGCAGACAGAAGAGGAGATTGACAGGTTCATGGCGTCTGTAGACCCAGAGTTGGTATTTCTGCTATTTGACAGCGGGCACTTGTCCTTTGCGGGAATCGATCCAGAGAAGGTGCTTCGAAAATATGTGGACCGTGTGCGCCATGTTCATCTGAAAGATCTAAGAAAGAGCGTTGTGGAGCAGTCCCGTGAGGAGAAATGGAGCTTCTTAAAAGGTGTACGTGCAGGAACGTTTACCGTGCCGGGTGACGGGGATGTGGACTTTGCGCCGATTTTCAAGATTCTTGAAGAGGCTGATTATAAAGGATGGGTGGTCGTAGAGGCAGAACAGGATCCGGCGAAAGCGAATCCGTTCGAGTATGCAGTGAAAGCAAGAAAATATATTGCAGAGCATACGGGATTGTAGTAGAAGGGAGAGAAAGAGATGAAGATAGCATTTGATGTAGACGTACTGGCAAAGCAGATGAGTATTAATGATATGGTACATCAGGTAGCGGATTGGGGATACAAGTATATTGAACAGTCTCCGCATCCACGTATTAACCCATTCTATAAGCACCCGCTTTTTTCAAGGGAATGTGAAGCAGAGTACCGCAAGGCTCTTCGGGAGACCGGAGTAGAGATTTCCTCCTTTATCGTTGTGTACCGTTGGTCTGGTCCGACAGAGGAACAGCGGAAGATGGCGGTTGCAAACTGGAAGAGAATTGTTGAGATTGCGGTAGATATGGGTGTACAGGTGATTAATACAGAGCTCTCAGGGGATCCGAACCAACAGGAGATCTGCAATGGCATGTGGTTCCGTTCTATGGATGAACTGCTTCCATTGTTCGAGAAAGAAGGAATCCGCGTTGAGATTCAGTCACATCCGTGGGATTTCTGTGAGTTGAATAATGAAACCTGCGATATGGTAAAGAGCTATCGTTCTGATAATCTGAAATACGTTTATTCTGCGCCTCATGGATTCTTCTATGACAAAGGAGTAGGCGATGTACGCGCTATGTTAGAATATGCAGGAGATGATCTGAGTCATGTATTATTCGCAGATACTTACAATCAGACCAAAGACTGCAGATATATCCTGAATCCGCCGTGGCTTAACAGCATGGGAAGAGAAGATGTATCCATTCATCAGCATAATCCGATGGGAGAGGGCGATGTTGATTTCAAAGGTATCTTTGAGACTCTGAGAAAAATGGATTTTGCGAATAAACAGTTTAAGGTTGGAGGAAAGGCAATCTCCTGTGTATCTATCTTTGGTTATCCGGAGCGTATGGATGTAGAAGCTCCGAAGGCAAGAGAGATCATTGAGCGCGAATTATTAAATAAATAATCGGGAGTTATTCACAGCTGTATTGGAATTTTCAAGTTGTTTTGCAGACAGGCAGATAAGCCTGCAAAATCAGCCTGGGAAAGTCCGGATGGCTGTGAATAATAGCATATGAGGAAAAATTTATGAAATCAGCAGCGGAATTATTGAATTATAAACAAAAGAATAAAGATATGGATGAATTTATCAAGGTGCCGTTATCTGAGAAGCTGGCATATTGTTTCGGCGATCCGGCTTTGACATTGATGTATACGATGACGACGACACTTTTGATTTATTTTTATACCAATGTGGTCGGTATCTCTGCAGGATCTGTAGGAATGATCATGTTAGTATCCCGTGTATTTGATGGTTTTTCAGATGTTCTGATGGGAACGATTATCGACCGGACACATTCCAAATACGGGAAATCACGAATCTGGATTCTGCGGCTTGCAGTGCCTTATGCATTGGCGGCAATCGTACTGTTCACGATGCCGGGCATGGGACCGACAGGAAAAGTAATCTATGCATTTGTGACCTATAATATCATGAACACGGTCGTATATACGGCGATTAGTCAGCCTTTCCATGCATTAGGTTCACTGATGAGCCGGGACAGGAGAGAGCGGGATGTCATCTGTAATATCCGTATGATCTTGTCCATTACAGCAAGTATGATCATCACGGCGTTTACACTGCCTTTGATCAATAAGGTTGCTGCTTTAATCAATAACGAGCAGGCGGCATGGATTCTTGTTACAACGGTTTATGCGGTGATCTCCGTATTCGTGCTGCTGAATACTTATGCAACCTGTACGGAGCGTGTGCAGACGGCCCAGAAAAGCAAGGAGAATATTCCGTTCTGGACAGCGCTTAAGGCTACGGTTACGAATCCGTACTTTTTGATTGCCTTAGGGTTGATGCTGTTCTATACAGTGTACCAGATTATTATCGGGACAGATCTTACATATTACTGTCAGTATGTACTGAATGATGTAGATCTCGTGATGCCATTGTCTGCATCAGAGAAGATTGCGACAATTATTGGAATTGCATTGCTTCCGAAACTTCTGCCGAGGTTCGGAAAAAGGAATCTGATCTGTGCAGGGTGTATCCTCGGTGTTGCCGGACAGTTACTGTTCCTGATGAATATTACCAGTGTTCCACTGGGAGTCCTGACCTGTATCATGAGAGGATTCGGAATAGCGCCGTTCTATGGAGTACAGTATTCTCTGCCCAGTGATGCAATCGAGTATGGACAGTGGAAGACCGGACTTCGGATAGAGGGACTGATGTTCTCATCCATGAGTATGGGCCAGAAAGCCGGTTCCGGATTCACTTCAGCTATTATGGGAGCAGTACTTTCCATGGCGGCGTTTGACGGACTGAAAGCAACGGCTGCGGAGCAGACGGCAGAGGCTATTACGGTGATTAAGACTTTCTATCTGTATGTACCGATTGCAATCTGGCTGATCATGTTCCTGATTGCGTTGTGTTATAAGCTTGATAAGCAGTATGACCGGATGATGAAGGAGCTGATTGCAAGAGAAGGTAAAGCAGAAGGAGCAGACGCTGGAGTGTCAGAGACAGA
>CANSLW010000071.1 GCA_947647815.1 uncultured Dorea sp.
TCCTTGCGGGGCGCGCGAAGTGTCTCTACTCCTTCCGGCGTAATAAACGCGATCTCTGACGGTCCCAGTTCCTTATAATCTGTATATCCCAGATTGATATATGCATGGCTCTCGAATGATACACAGTACGCGTCGTCCTTATGTCCTACCACAAGCGGCGTCCTTCCATAACGGTCTCTGGCGGCATAGATGCCCTCCTTTGTCATAAGGAGCAGCGTCATGGAGCCTTCCACAATATCCTGAACATACTCAATTCCATCTACAATAGAATCCTTCTCACAGATCAGCGCCGCAATCAACTCTGTAACATTCACCTGACCGTTCGTCATCTCCTGAAAATGAGAATGTGTCGTATCATACAACTGCTTCAGCAGCTCGTCATAATTATTCACTTTCCCAACTGTTGTGATGGCAAAGCTTCCAAGTTTCGAACAGATCAGAAGCGGCTGCGGCTCAAAATCGGAAATACATCCGATTCCAAGATTCCCCTTCATCTCGCCGACATCCCGGTCAAACTTCGTCCGGAACGGAGAGTTCTCAATATTATGAATGGCACGGTTGAATCCGCCTTCCCCATAAGTCGCCATTCCGCCTCGCCGCGTTCCAAGGTGGGAATGATAATCCACTCCATAAAAAAGTTCTAAAACACAGTCCTTTTTTGATGCAACGCCAAAAAATCCTCCCATATAAAATCTCCTTTTTTTCGCAATAGTAAGTTATATAGATTAAATTCCGTATCCATCATATCACATCCGCCCAAAAATAACACCCCTTAATCTGACAAAACTTTTCTGTGAGAATTCTCCGTATACTGTCAAAATTCCCAACCGGAAGCTTGATACTACGGATTGTTCCGCACTTTGTGCTCTCACGGTCTACGCTCCGCTTCGGTCGGCACTGAACAAACGTCCCCTGGACGTTTAGTGCCCTAGTATCATAACATTTCCTTAAGTTTCTGGTTTACAAGTCCCGGATTCGCCTTCCCCTTCATTGCTTTCATAGTCTGGCCTACCAGCGCGCCAAGGGCTTTCTCCTTCCCGCCTCTGTAATCTTCTACCGCCTGCGGATTGTCTGCGATAACTTTCTTAAGCACCTCTATAAGCGCGCCTTCGTCATTGACCGTCCTAAGCCCGCGTTCCTCCACATAGGTCTCAGGGTCGATATCCTCTGCAAATATCTTCTCAAATACTTCCTTTGCCACAGAACTGTTGATGATCCCGGCTTCCGTAAGCCTGACCAGCTTCGCCAGATTCTCCGGTGAGAAACGGATATCCTCTGGTTCCATATTGTGGTCTTTTAAAAGCCGAAGCGTCTCGACCATCAGCCAGTTAGAGACCTTCTTGGGTTTACCGCAGATTGCCGCAGCAGCCTCAAAGATGTCTGCCATATGCTTGGAGCTGGTAATGATTCTGGCATCATACTGGGGGATATCGTATTCTTTCTTATAACGTTCTAATTTCTCTGTCTGAAGCTCCGGCTGATTCGCCCGGATTCTTTCGATCCATTCGTCACTGATCACGATCGGAACAAGATCCGGATCTGGAAAATAACGGTAATCCTGAGCGTCTTCCTTTGAACGCATTGCATAAGAGGACTCTTTATTGTCATCCCATCGTCTGGTTTCCTGGATAACTTCTTTTCCTTCTTCTATCAATTCAATCTGACGCTGCCGTTCGCCTTCGATGGCTCTTGCGATTGCCTTAAAGGAGTTCAGATTCTTCATCTCTGTCCTCGTGCCGAATTCTTTCGTTCCCGCCTCTCTTACAGACAGGTTGACGTCCGCCCTCATGGAACCCTCCTGCAGCTTACAATCTGACGCCCCTAAATACTGAATAATCATGCGTAACTTCTCAAGATATGCGATTACTTCATCTGCAGAACGCATATCCGGCTCTGATACGATCTCCACAAGAGGAACGCCGCTCCGGTTATAGTCTACCAAAGAAGTATCATCCCACTCGTCATGGACTAATTTGCCTGCATCTTCCTCCATATGCATCTCATGAATGCGGACCTTCTTCTTCGTGTCACCCACTTCGATTTCCACATATCCATTTCTCGCAATCGGAAGATATAACTGGGAGATCTGGTAGTTCTGCGGATTATCAGGATAGAAATAATTCTTACGGTCAAATTTGCAGACCTTCGTAATCTCACAGTTCGCCGCCAGTCCGATAGCCATGGCATACTCTACAACCTGTTTATTCAGGACCGGGAGAGCTCCCGGCATGCCTGTACATACCGGGCAGGTATGGGTGTTGGGCGCACCGCCGAATTCCGTGCTACAGGAACAGAAAATCTTCGTCTTTGTCGCCAGTTCTACGTGAACTTCCAGTCCGATCACTGTCTCATACTGTTTTGCCATTATCTATCTCCCCCTTCCCCTCGCATACCTGCTGACTCAGGTCTTTCATAGCTCCTCGTCTGTTCCAGTGTATAAGCTGCCCGGATGATCTTATGCTCTTCAAAACAATTTCCGATAATCTGCATACCTACCGGCAGCCCCTTAGAATCTCTGCCCACCGGTATACTGATTCCCGGCAGTCCTGCCAGATTCACGGAGATGGTATAAATATCGCTTAGATACATCTTCATCGGATCACTTAGGCTCTTCCCAAGCTCCGGTGCTGTTGTCGGAGCCGCTGGCGCGATGATTACATCATATTTTGCAAATGCCTGATCAAATGCCTGTTTGATCAACGCTTTTGTTCTCAGCGCCTTCAGATAATATGCATCATAATATCCTGAGCTTAATACAAAAGAACCAAGCATGATCCGCCGCTTTACTTCCTCACCAAAGCCTTCGGAACGCGTCTTTTTATACATATTGTGAAGTCCCTCGTATTCTTCTGTACGGCAGCCGTATTTTACACCATCAAACCGCGCCAGATTGGAGCTTGCCTCTGCGGATGCAATCACATAATAAGCAGGAATCGCATACTGAACCAGGCTTAGGTCAAATTCCTCTGCCACAGCGCCCCGCACTTCTAGTTCTCTGACTGCAGCCAGGATCTTCTCTTTCACTTCTGCATCCAATCCTTCTCCGAAATAGTCTCTCGGAATCCCGATTCTCATTCCTGCCACGTCTTCTTTCAAAGCGCCGGTAAAATCATATCCTGCCAGATTCGGGCTGCCTGCCTTCAGACCATTTGTCTCTGCAGATGCCGAATGAATATATATATTTCGATCAATCGACGTACTATCCTTCGGATCATGGCCGGCGATAACTTCCAGAATCACTGCACAGTCGGTCACATCCTTCGCAACCGGTCCAATCTGATCCAGAGAAGAACCATAGGCGATCAATCCATACCTGGAAACAGTACCATAAGTCGGCTTAATTCCCACCACTCCGCAGAATGCACTGGGCTGACGGATAGAGCCGCCCGTATCAGAGCCTAATGCATAAGGGCTTTCTTCCGCTGCTACTGCCGCACAGGAGCCGCCGGAAGATCCGCCCGGAACATGCCCAAGATTCCACGGATTTCTTGTCGCGCCAAAGTAAGAAGTCTCTGTTGTACTTCCCATGGCGAATTCATCCATGTTTGTCTTTCCTATGATAACAGCTCCCGCCTTCTCAAGATTTCTGACCGCTTCCGCCGTATACGCCGGCTTAAAATTCTGAAGAATCTTTGAACTACAGGTCGTCAGCATATCCTTCGTGCACATATTATCCTTGACCGCTACCGGTACCCCTGCCAGAGGGCTTTGAAGACTTCCGTCATCAATCTGTTTCTGTATCTCCCCGGCGCGCTTAAATGCTCCCTCTTTGTCAATGGTCACAAAACTATGGACGTCTCTTTCCACCCTCTCAATCTGATCAAACGAGGCTTTCACCGCTTCCGCCACAGAAATCTCTTTTGCTCTAATCTTCTTTCCTAATTCTACTGCTGTCAAACTCGTAATATCCATCTGCGCTGCCTCCTATCCTATCGTCTTCGGCACTTTGAAGCTGTTATCCTTCTTAAGCGGAGCATTAGCAAGTGTATCAGTGCTTCCATCCTTATAACTCGCCACGTCCTCACGGAATACGTTATGAACAGGAAATACATGTGACATTGGTTCCACACCTTCCGTATCCAGCTCATTTAACGTATCTATATAATCCAGCATTCTCTCCATATCTGCCTTTGCCTTTTCTTTTTCTTCACCGGATAATTCCAGTTTCGCCAGAATCCCGACGTATTCAATAGTCTCATCTGATATCTTATTTGCCATTTGTTTCCTCCTAATTCTTAGAAATCCTCAGTACTGAAAGATTGCCTCTGACAGCTTGTTTACATAAATAATATCCTGGTGTACTGTCTCGTTGCTCGCGGAAGTCAACAACCCCAACGCAAGCATAAGGGGCATCAAGCAAGCAACGATACAGAGCATTGGGGTATGTAGACCCTCGCGGCAGTCGCCAAATGCCTGCAAGCAGTCACTTGGCTCGTTGCTCGCGGGAATAAAACACAACTCTACGGTTCCAGCCTGCTCAAGTCTCTTGGGAACAATGTCGTCTCTCTTACGTTATCCTCTCCGACTAATTTCATCGTCAGACGCTCCAGACCAATTCCAAGCCCTCCATGCGGCGGCATTCCATGCTTGAATGTGTTAAGATAATCTTCCATACCTTCTTCTGTCATTCCCCTTACCGCCATTTTCTCCGTCAACATCTGATGATCATGAATACGCTGTCCGCCTGTCGTAATCTCCATTCCCCGGAACAAAAGGTCAAAACTCAAGGTGTACCTTGTATCCGCCGGATCATCCATGGCATAGAACGGACGCTTCTTAGAAGGATAATGTGTCACAAACACAAAATCACTATCCCACATTTCCTTGGCATACTGACTGATCCGCAGTTCTTCCTCCGGTTCCAGATCAAAAGGATTCCTCATCTTATGCCCGTACTTCTCGGAAACAGCTTCCTTAATCTCACTGAACTTCACTGCCGGAATCTGATCGACCTTCGGAAGTGTGATATCAAGTATCTGTAATTCCTTTGTATACTCTTTACTAAGCAGTGTCATCGCATATTGCAGGTATCCGGTCTCCATCGCCATGATATCTTCAAATCCATCGATATATCCCATCTCAAAATCCAGACTGGTATATTCATTCAGATGCCGCTTCGTGTTATGCTTCTCCGCACGGAACACCGGCGCCGTCTCGAAGATCCTGTCAAATACGCCGACCATCATCTGCTTATAGAACTGCGGACTCTGTGCCAATACCGCCGGACGGTGGAAATAATCCAGTTTGAAGATATTTGCGCCGCCTTCTGCTCCTTTCGCTCCGATCTTTGGAGTGTGGATCTCGGTAAATCCCTGGCTGTACAGGAAATCTCGAAACGCTCTGGTCAAACCCTCCTGAATCCTGAATTTGGCGCGCTCCCGGATGTTTCTCAATGAAATAGAACGATAGTTCAGCTTTGCTTCCAGTGATGTATTTAATTTCCACTTGGAGATGGCAAGGGGCATCATCTCATCTGACGGTTCACTCAATATCTTCAACTTCTCCATCCGGATCTCAATTCCATTCGGCGCCTTCTCATTCGCTTCCAGAACACCTTCTATCTCTATAGTTGCTGCTTCCTTGATCTCCTTTAGATCAAAATCTGCAATTCCTTCTTCATAGACTCCCTGAAGCAGCCCCTCTCTCTTTCTTAATATCACGAATGCTACCGTGCCCATATCGCGGATCGTGTGGACTGCACCATTGACTCTGACCTTCTCGCCCGGCTTCGCCTGACTGAGTAATTCGCTGATCTCCAATGTTTCTTTTCGTCTTACACCTGTTAAATAATCCATGATTGTCCTCCTCTTCTAAAATACATCTGTTTCCTGCCATGTATTCTGTGTACTCTCTCACCTGTCAGACAATATCCGGACAACAAAAAGTCCCGGAATACATGACTGTATTCCGGGACGGATATCTTATCTTCTATCCGCGGTACCACCCGCATTGAACCCTCGGCAGAAATCATCTGCTTTACATCTTTGACCTCTGATTGCCGGATGCTGATATGAATATGGATGTCCATACATCTATGCACATGATTCATCTGACAATTCGGATTCCCCTCTTACGTTTAACGCACGTCTACGTACCGGCCTACTTCTTGTATCTGCTTCTGTAATCCACATCTGCAAAATATACTGTCCGCTTCTACGGAAACTTACTACTGTGTTCAACCGGTCTGCTCCGGAGTGTTCCCTATTGTCCTTATTCCTCAAGAGGCGCTCTCAGTCGGTGACGCCTCATTCCTGTCAAGTTCCAAAAGACAGAGTCTCCTTCATCGCTTTACTAAATTGAATTTTATAAAATTTGGTTATCATGATAGCACACCATTTTTACAAATTCAAGGATTTTTTCTTTACTTATTCTAATTTATTAAAATATTAACAATAATAATTGAATCTTCCAGACGATTTTCGTCAAATTGTCTCACAATATACTGTACTTCTTGCTTTCAGCCCATAGACTTCATGATCACATCACACAGAAGATTCATTCCAGATATTCTTCAAGACAAATCCCTCGATTATTGATCTCTTCAGCAGCCTTAATGCCTACATAACGGTAATGCCATGGCTCATTCGCCACTCCTGTTATATCAGTTTTATCCGATGGATAGCGATTAATAAATCCATACTTATATGCATTCCTCGCAAGCCAGTCATAAACCTCACCACCTGCTGAATTAATTCCGTCAGCATTGATATCAACAGAAAGCCCCAGCTGATGCTCGCTTGTGCCAGGGATGGCAACCCAGCTTTCTGCCGCTTCTTTTGCATCTTCCTCAGACAAACCTTCTGCCTTGTACTCCTCTATCTTCTCATTATACAGGGCTTCCTGCTTACTCCATGTCCGGTATCCAGAAGCAACAACCGGATAGACACCGTATGCCCTGGCATCATCAAGCATCTTCTGCAACTGCGGATAGATTCTTTTATCCACCAGCTGTCCATTCGATAATTCAATCGTTTCGACCTCGCTTCCGTCTGTTTTCATGGGATTCCATTTATTAACCAGGGTCAGACACCACTCCCCGTCATCCACATTGTCCTCATCCAGATCAGTCTCATCTAAATTACTTTTATCAAAATGAAGCCGAGCTATTTCCAGATTATCCTGCTGCCTGTGATCCATTTCTTTTTTCAGCCTGCCGAAAAGGAAAGCCATACTTGATACGATCAATACCATCAAAAGAAATGGTATAAAAAATACAAATATCCTCTTATTTTTCTTCCTGCGCCGTATTCTTCGTGTAACTTTTTTCTGCATGTTGTTTCCTCCTGAATAGCTCACATTTTATCACAAACAGAACACTCTTGTTCTGATATAACAATCTTATCAAAAACAAGAGTGTAATTTTTTCGTTCGAACCAACAGTTTTCACAACTTTTTCTACGGAATTTCTTACGAATTTCTTACGACAGAGGAACTACAACCTCAAATTCAATGATTTCCTTTTCACTTCGGGCAGTAATCGCTCCGCCATGAAGCGTTATAATTTCCTTTGCAATGGCAAGTCCCAGCCCCGCTCCGCCGTTTCTTGAACTCCGGGCGGTATCAAGACGGTAGAACTGTTCAAAGATGCGGTTAAGCTTTTCCTCCGGAATGGTATTTCCATTATTTGTAAATGTAATCCTTATATTGTGATCTTCCTGTACCGCGGTAATACGAATCTTCGTATTATCAAAGCTGTAATTCACTGCATTTCGCAGCAGATTATCAAACACTCTCTGCATCTTATCCACATCACAGCGTATCATAACATTCGGCGCTATCTGAAGGGCACATTCCAGATTCTTTTCTGAAAGAATCGGCTTAAATTCGTATGTCAGCTGTTCCAGCAGACGTGTCAGATTCACCTGACTGTATTCTAATGTAATATTGGAAAGATTAAAACGAGTGATTTCAAAAAATTCATTGATCAAATCTTCCAACCGTTCCGCTTTATCCAAAGAAATCGACAGGTACTTTTCCCTCAGTTCCTCCGATATTTGATTTTCATCCCGCAGAAGCGTCAGATATCCGATGACAGATGTCAACGGTGTCTTCAAATCATGGGCAAGATAAACTACCAGATCATTTTTCCGCTGTTCTGCAATCTCCGCAGCCATTTTTCTCTGCTCAAGGGTGTGCTTAATAGAATTAATCTTTTTTTCTGTTGCCGCCAGTTCAGAAGGCAGCACAATATCTCCAGTGTTTTCTTCTATCAATGCGTCTATTCCCCGGTTAATTTCGATAAAATATTCGGTAAACCCAGCGAGATATATCCATAATACAATCCAAAATATAAGCAATACGGCTATCATGAGCAGAAAAATCTTGTTATTTCTGAATACCAGCTGATATATCTGTAATGCTGTATCATAATCTCCATAAACATAGTTCTCCAGGAGTCTTACAACTGCATCTGCAAAACGCCCATGAATTAAACTATTATAAATACACCATACGATCACGATGGCGACAAACATCAGGACTGCTGTTCTTGCAAATATCTTTATCTGAAGCTGTCTGTAATCGTCTCCTATTTCCTGCTTATTCTTATTCAATCGTGTACCCCACTCCCCACACTGTCTTTATAAATCTGGGCCTTTTGGCAGGCTCTTTTAGTTTTTCACGCAGCCTTCCAATATGCGCCATGACCGTATTGTTGTTATCAAGATATTTTTCGCCCCATACATTTTCAAATAATTCCTCCGAAGAGATTACTTTTCCCCTGTTCTCACACAGATACCAGAGAATCGAAAATTCAATGGGAGTCAAAGTAACTTCCTTTCCAAATAACATGCATTTATGCGTATTCTTGTTGATCACGAGACCTTTGATATCATATTCCGTAACGGGCTCCTCGCTTTTTGGGTTATTAGCGGCATTATTATAACGGACATAACGGCGAAGCTGTGTCTTCACCCTTGCAACTACTTCTAATGGGTTAAAGGGTTTCGTGATATAGTCGTCCGCCCCTATGGTAAGTCCCATAATCTTATCTGCATCTTCAACCTTCGCAGTCAGCATAATAACCGGATAGAAATACTGCTCCCTGATTTTTTGACAGATCTGAAAACCGTCCATATCCGGCAGCATAACATCCAGGATTGCCAGATCCAGGTTCTCAGACTCTATACATCTGAGCGCTTCCGTGCCGTTGTAGAATTTGTACACTTTATATCCATCATTTTTCAGATATACCTCAACCAGATCTGCAATTTCCTTTTCATCGTCAACGATTAATATCTTTTCACTCATGAATTCAGCAACTCCTTCATTTTAGTTATACCAGTATTGATAATGCTGTCTTCTTAAAAAAGAATATCACATTTTTACTGTATCATCAACGAAAAGCGCTACAATAAATGATATATAAAAAACCTTGAGATAAGTTTTCCAGGTCTTACCTTTATACTTAAGTCAACAACCCCGATGCAAGCATCGGGGTATGTGACCCTCGCGGCAGTCGCCAAATGCCTGCAAGCAGTCACTTGGCTCGTTGCTCGCGAGAATCAAGATTTTTATTTTCTCTATTTACTTATTTCTAACTTGTTACTTTCTGCTTACCTGTCCGTATATTTTATGCCTTTGGAGCAAATTTTTCGTAATAATACATGGAACTCCTTTCCGTCAGATTGAACCTTTTCTGGAGTTTCATAATGATTCTTTCCTTCGGAATCTTCTCTTCAATATTATCCAGAATCAACGCTTCAATTCCTTTCTGAATTCCTTCTTCAAATATACTCTGTCCCAACCCAGTCATATGCGTCATCTCCTTCCACAATTCCTCATTGCCTGAAAAGTCAATATACTCGGACACCGTATCCATAAATTCTCTCTTATGAGGATACATCAGTACATTCAGGAAACGAAAAAGTTCATATCCCTCATCTCCCTTTTCTCCATTATATACCTTATCTCCCAGTTTGATAATGATTAACGTCAGCAAATCGTAATTTTCTTTATCAATATTGTGCTCTTTTTTGTAATGGTTTTTTACATGAAAATACACGGTTTTACTGGATATTTTTTATTTCCAACATACTTTATTACACTGCAATATCCCTTTTGACCAATGCTCTGTTATATTTTGCCGAAATTCTTTTCGGACCATTTTTGCACGATATCTTAGATATTCCCCCTGATCCTGACGAGTGTAGATACCCTCACATTTTCCTTCTCCGTACTTCGATTTCCCGAAAAACTGCGTTAATTCCTTCACATCATATATTCCATACCCTAGCTGAGGAACTACTTCTATACCCATTTTGTTCAACAAAATTTTGCGTTGCTGCACACATAGAAAATTTTCTTCTTTCCTATCATAAAGATCAAACCCAATAAACCAATCCGGAAGATTATTATAATAAATCGAATGTTTCGCATAACACCACTCCCCAAACAAAATGTATCTGTCCGTAAGTACATCAAAGATTGTATCTTCATGACATCGTAACCAATTCTTCAAGGGTTTCCATTGTCCTTCCAATGGCTCCAACAAATACGCCCCTCTGTTTTGAAGCTGTAACCTTCCATTGCTATGAAACGAAATTCCCAGATTCGCTCCATCAATTTTTTCTTCTATATTAACGGTATGCCGCAAAACAGCTTCTACTTCATCCCTGGATAATATTTTGTCATTTCTTTTGATATCGGTATCTACTTCTATATATGGTGTAGAAGGAAATTTGTAAAACATATCCGAGTCACCTCTTATTTCCGAGTTTTCGTTCATACATCATAACTTCATAATCCATATCCCACATTAAGTTAAATTCCAAATCAGCATCTATATTATGATCGTAGAAAATATCAGATGCCTGCGGACCATTCAGGAGCAATACAGTATTTCTATCTGACTACTGTACGGTCTGTTTTAACATAACCAGAAACTGACTGATACTGGATTTGCCAGAACTATTACTGCCAAATAAGACCGTAATACTCACACCACAACTTCCACTATTTTCTTACCATCCATCAGCATCTCTTTTATCCCAGCCTTCTTCTTTCTATTAAAATTAAAACTTAGAAGATATCCTGTTTCTTCCCCATAATAATCCAGATACTCAAACAGCTGCTTTTCGCCGCGTTCATTGTAAGCATTTCCCCTCCACAGCTTCATCTCAATGATAAAACGGTGTGATTTGTAATCCACTATTACATCTGTTCTTGTACGGTCCCTCGTCTGTGCTTCAACATAATAATTCCCAGAACCATTTATGATGGGACGCAGATACATCAGGAAGATGCGTCTTCCTTCATCTTCTAAAAATTTTTCATCATGATTCCTAAATACATCCTCAAAATATTCACAAAACTTTTCCATTACAAGCCGCATCTGAAGCATACCATGTACGATAAACTGGTTGTGAACTGTCAAAGAATCATAGAGTTTCTTACCATCCACCTCCGTTTCTGAGAGAAAGAGATTATACATCTTTGTCTCAAAAAGCCGGTTTGCGATTACAACAACATTATCTTTTTCCTTAATAAACCCGAACATAACGCCAATATTAATACTTGGATTATTGATTTCAAAAGAATACCGAACTCCTCGAAACAGGATGTTACATAACATATCCTTTATTTCCGAATAGTCATATAGTTTTTTTACCATATCATCAAATAAAGTATTGGATTCTTTTAAAAACAATCTGACTGCTTCTAATCTTCCTTCTCTTGTCCATGCATCCTTTTTTTCTGGGAATTCCGCAGTCCCTGCAACTCTTTCATCTATCAACTTGCAGATTCGGGATACCATATAGGGATAACCGCCAGTATAGTCGTAGATCCATTGACTTACCAAAGAAATATCCATTCCTGTAGCATAATCCGCCTCATACTCCGTAAGCATTCCTACAATATCCCTCGGACAAAAGCTCAGATCTATGTTGAAATCTTCCGCAATGTTCCATGGACTGTTGTATTTTGATTCTTCATCCTCCCGAAGTTTTAGCTTCAGATTTTTTACATCATAGACACCTGCTAATACGACTGATTGGAATGTTGTATCCATCCCTTCAAGTTGTGCAAGATATTTTGAACGCAATAACCCAAGAAATCCCAGAAATACCTGATTGTCGGAACTTTTATCAACCTCATCTATCATCAATATGACTTTTCGTTCACACTGAGAGCAGAGATCTGTAATCCGTTCTCCCAGATCGTCAAGGGCGAATTCTTTTGAAATCGGCGTTTCCCATTGTTTGCGGATATTTTCCGGAATCTTTTGCATGCGAAGCTGACGTCCTATACTGCGTTGTAGTCCGACAGCCAGCATATAGTAGGAAACAAATATCTCATCTGCAGCTTCAAAGCTGATAGATATCACCAGATATTTTTCCTGTAAATATCTTCGCATAGAAAACATCAGCGTCGTTTTCCCATATTGCCTCGCCCGATTGATTGTAAAGTATTTTCCTTTTTCAATATAATCACTGGTAATCTTCTCAACCCGTTCGCTGACATCCACCATGTAATGCCGCTTGGAATTACATGTTCCTGTCACATGAAACTCTTTCACTATAGCGCTCTCCTTTATTCATACATTTCCTGACACAATCTCTCCATCTTATCATGTACCACCGCAACATCCCTCTCATCCGTCATCGTCACAATGACGTCTCCGATCTGCAGCCGCGTCCTCCCTCTTGGAATAATCTCTTCCGACCCGCGCTGGATTGCCACGAGCAGACAGTTATTCGGCCACTCTACCTCACTGACCAGGCTTTCGGCAAGCTCAGACCCCTGGGACACCACAAAATTCGTCAGTACCTTCTGCCTCTGTCCATGATGCTCGTCCATTTTCTGGCCCTGATTTTCCAGAATCCTTTCCAGAAGACTCTCATAAATCGGCTTTGAACGAAGCAATGTCGCCACCATATACGCCACGATGGATACGATAGACAATGACAGCATCTGACTCAATGATCCAGTCATCTCGAAGATCAGGATGATTCCTGTCAACGGCGCCCGCACGATTGCCGCAAAATATCCTGCCATGGCAAGTACCACAAAATTATTGATATACATCATATCCAGTCCCATATACTGTACACAGACGGTCGCGAATGCACCTCCGATATATCCACCCAATACCAGCAACGGAAAGAAGATGCCTCCCGGCGCACCCGATCCAAAACAGACTGCTGAGAAGACAAACCTTACTATAAATATAAACAAAATCGTTCCAAGCAATACATCTTCTGAGGTCAGATATTCCAGTAGATTGTGTCCGCTCCCCAACATTTCCGGCATAGTAAAACCCAATATACCTGCGCATATAAAAGGAATAATAAGTTTCTGTGTCACGCTTAAGTTTTTTGCACTCCGGTACACAGACTGTACCTTTAAGGTAAACCAGTTATAGAAGGCCCCAAGTATCCCCAGGACAATACCCAGAAGCAGAATGATCCAATAATATTCCTGTGGCAGAGCCTTAAGAATCTCAAACTGAAATACCGACTCCACCCCCATCACCGTAGACGCCATGAAATCCGCCGTCAGAGACGCTGTCATGACAGACACCAATACAGATACGGAGAAGTTCTTATGTACCTCCTCCAGAGAAAACATCACACCCGCCAGCGGTGCATGGAATGCCGCTGAAAGTCCCGCGCTGGCGCCACAGGTCAGAAGAAACTTTTCTTCCGTGGTTCCTCTGTCTAATCCTTTGGAAACACCCTTTCCCACCATAGCGCCCAATTGAATGGACGGACCCTCTCTTCCAAGCGCCATGCCTCCTAAAAGACATAAGAATCCCCCGAAGAATTTAGCAGGAAGGACTCTCCACCACCTCTGATCAAATTTCCCGATCATCTCACCTTCAAGCTGGGGAATCCCGCTGCCCGATATCATCGGCTCGTATTTTACAAGTTTACCTACCAGCCACGCAAGCATCAGCAGTACGACAAACCATCCCGCAATCCGCACCGGATTCTGTCCGCAAAACTTTAAGATCATATTCAGCCAAATCCCTGCATATTCCAGGATCATCCGATACAGGACAATGACCAGTCCCGCAATGCCTCCGACTACAATTCCTTCTCCTATCAATATCACCTGAAAATGTTCCGCACGCCTGATCGTATTAGATACGTTTTTCTCCACCGTTTTCCCCTCTTCCTTATACCGTCTTGTATTCAATCAATAATTTGTCCCTTTACCCAGAGTAAGAATATCGTTACTTTTCACACCCGAGCCACGCATTGGCTGCGTGGCTACGGAAGAACATGATTCAACAGGCGGTTTAGGCTTCGCGAAGCGAATTTGCATGCCTAAACTGCCCGTTACTGGTCACGGAGTGAACAATAACAGGATATCACATTTTTTCTGCATCATCAATGAGTAGCCTTGAGTATTTCGTTTAGATAGGATATACTAAAATTGGTGATTCGATTAATAATTGGATGATTAAAC
>CANSLW010000072.1 GCA_947647815.1 uncultured Dorea sp.
CGGGCATCCCGTAACACATGCCCTGCGGGCAGGTGGACACTTCGTGTCCACTAAGGTATAGAATTCAACGTCATATTCGGACAATAAAGCCTGGAATCTTCTGGGCTTGGAAGGGTTAGTCGTTCCGACTAATATCTTTTTCATCTTCCCTATCTTTCCTTCAGGCGGAACTTAGATACTAAGTCTCTCAGCATATTCGCCTGGCCGGACAGTTCTTCGCTGGCAGCGGCGCTCTTCTCTGCGGTAGCAAGATTAGACTGTACCACGTCTGAGATCTGGTCGATGCCGCGGATGACTTCATCTGTAGCCGCCGCCTGTTTCGCAGAGTATTCGGCGATTCCCTCAATCAGCTTGTTCACTTCTTCAGCCTGAGCCACTACCTCAAGCATAGATGCGGCGGTATCCTTCGCCAGAGTAGTTCCTTCTTCTACGGCTTCCACGGTCTGGTCGATCAGAACAGTGGTGTTCTTTGCTGCCTCAGAGGATTTGCTCGCAAGGTTGCGTACCTCGTCTGCTACTACGGCAAAGCCTTTGCCGGCAGTACCTGCACGGGCAGCTTCCACAGCGGCGTTAAGAGCCAGAATATTCGTCTGGAAGGCGATATCTTCAATCGTCTTGATAATGTTATGGATCTCTGTGGACTTATTGCTGATCTTCTCGATGGCTGTGTTCATCTGCTGCATCTTCTCGTTGCTTTCCAGAATATGGCTGCCCACATTCTGTGAGATCAGGCTGGCTTTCTGTGCGCCTTTGGCAGTATTCTGGATTCCGTCAGATACTTCGCTGATGTGGGAGGCAAGCCGGTCTACGGCTTCGTTCTGCTGCAGAGAACCCTGGGAAAGAGTCTGTGCTCCGTCGGAGACATATCCGGCGCCCTCTGCGACCTGGCTTGCAGCCATATTGATCTGTCCCATCGTATCGTTAAGCGACCAGGAGATGCCTTCCAGCGCTTCCTTGATCTTCGCAAATTCACCCACATAATCATGGGAAAGTGTGAATGTAAGGTTTCCTCGGGAGATATCCTGCAGTTTATCTGAGATCTCGTCGATATAGTCGATATAATCGCGAAGCCTTGTGACTGTCAGTCCGAAGTTATCTGCCAGTTCTCCTAATTCATCATTGGAGGTGTGACGGATTGTCTGGTCTAGTTCACCGTCCGCAATCTTAGCGGCGACACTGCTTAATTCAGTTACCGGATTGCCGATAATTCTTCTCACCAGAATAATAATCAGAAAGACAGCGATAATGATTGCTGCTATAGATACGGATACCATCATGCCTGTCAGTGTAAGCAGATCACTTAGGACCTCGGCTCTGGAAACATATGCGACTGCCGTCCAGTCACTGTTTGGTACTTGTGCTACTTGTATGTAGGTGTTTTCATCATAAAGAGACAGTCCGGATACGCCGTTTTCTATCTGCTTAGCGGCATATGCATACATATCTCCGCTGAACTCACTTAAGAGCCGTCCGTTCATATCCGCATCCTTGTGGCCGATAATCGTATCTGTCCGGGTATCTACAAGGAAGATTCCGCCGGTCTTCTCAAGCTGGATGTCAGCTACGATATCAGAGATGGAATCCAGATACACATCTGCGGCTGCAACACCGCGTACTGTTCCGGCAGCGTCTTTCAGCACACCGGAAGCGCCGACTACATTAGACTGGCTGTCTTCATCAAAATACACATCTCCTAAGATAATATCTTCCGACTGGATACCATTCTGATACCAGGACTTCTCTGAGGCAACAAAGTCCGGCCCCGGAACAAATGATGCGTGGTATAGGGAGCCGTCTGTCAGGGCTACATATAATCCTGCCGGATAAGCTTCGTTCTGATCAACTGTATGCCGGATATATTCCATCATCTCTGGAACATCCATATCTTCATATTCGATCGTATCACGCTGCATCTCTAACATGGTCAGCGTCTTGTTCATCCAGGCACTGGTCTCCTGGACAGTCTTGTCGGTGGTCTCTTTGAGCAGATTCTCGCTTTTCTCAAGTAATGCATCGGAGACCCGGTTGTATACGATCAGCAAGAGTACTGCAACCATGATAATAATAGTTCCCATGATTGCGCCGACCAGCTTCTTCGTGACCCCTCGTTTCCTCTTTTTGGTTCTTACCAGTGATTTGTCTTTTGTCTTGTCTTCTCTACTCATTCCATATCTCCTTTAAAGTGATATTTGATAAAATTATAATGGATAGACAGGAAAAAGACAAGGAAATGCAGGCAAAAATATCCATATATTTATACTTATGGTTTGCGGCGCATGATGAATTGTGACAGGCGGCTTGATTAAAAATCCGAATACAGGCAGATTAAGCAGGTTCAAGTAATTCGGGATTTAATTTGAATAATTGCGCTTCCAATGTTCCTTTGTCAATCAAAGCTGATACAACACCGCGTCTTGATATGCAGAAACCGGCAGCATATGTAGCGATTTGGATTGCTTTATCAATATTATAACCACTGTCTAAATAAGCAACCAGTGCGCTGATAAAGGCGTCTGCGCCGCCTGTAGTATCGACAGGAGTAAAAACAGCGGCCGGATAGAATTTGGTAATATCTTTTGTCCGCAAATAACATCCCTGGTGTCCCAATGTAATAATGACCGTCTGGAAACCCTTTTGGAAAAAATATTCAGCCTGTTCCTCGACAGAGGTATAATCTTGAGCCAATAAAGCTGCTTCAAGTTTGTTTGGAACAAAGATATCGATGTATGGAATCAGTTCATAGGGGAGGGTTCGCAGTGAGGAAGGTTTTAGTACATTAACCGCACCGAACTCTTTCCCGAATTTTGCGGCCTGTAAAATTACAGGTATGGATAATTCGGCCGACAGCAGACAATAGCTGGCATTATGGAAAATCTCCCGGCGGTCAATAATACTTTGAGGAGTCAGGCTGCCATTCGCGCCGGGTAAAATCGTGATGGAACTTTCGCCGGTAGATTCAATATAAATATAAGCCTGTCCTGTCTGTGCCTTCAGGTTTTTATGGACGCCTTGAGTGTTCACATTTTCCCTGTCGAAAATATCAAAAATAAAATTAGATTCAAGATCAGTTCCGATTTCTCCGATTAAGGATACATCAAGATTAAATTTTGCGATTCCGATTGCCTGGTTGGCGCCTTTCCCGCCGAGGGTTTTGGTCACATTCATAATGCGTGTGGTTTTTCCTGCCTGTGGAAGAATATCAACATTAAAAGTGCTGTCTATGTTTATGCTTCCGGCAACTACAATATTTTTAGAGCGGTATAAAGATGGTATATCTATACTCTTTTCGTCTTCGAAAGTGTGGGACGGGGTAAAAGTTTCAGCAAAAAGAGCGGTATCGTTCTTTTCGCATTGATATATCAGCTTCATACAGAGATAATGGCCGAATTCCTGATATGGAATTTTAATTCCGGATATATCTGGATAAGAAAGAATGCCGTGGATATCATCCTTTAAACTGACCAGAGACAAATCCGCAGGAATCGAATGGCGAAGGTTGGTAAAGTGCTTGTATAATTCCATGGATGAGCTGAAATGAGAACATACAACGGCGGTAATATTCTGACTGATGATTTTTTGGATATAATCAGGGTCGTCCGCATAAAGAGTGTAGTTTTCATCATAAGCAATATGGTTTTCAAAAAGGCACTTCTGATATCCGTTAAAAACTGCCTGGGATTGAGGACTGGATTTTTTTAGAAGGCATGCTATCCTGCTGTGTTTATAGCTGATTAATTTTTCGGTTAATAAAAAACCAAGCTGGGAAAAATTAATGCATTCTCCTTGTGAAAGGTTTCTGGTATTGAAGTATACAACAGGAATATTTAAATCAGTAAAATGGTGTTCGTTTTTTGCACTGTCTTTTGAAACCGGTTCCCAGATGATGCCATCCACTTTGTTTTTACACAGAGAAGTGATATTTTTCAACTCTTCTTCAAGGGAATCTTTACTGTCTGCGATCATAATGCTGTAACCATGTGTCTGGGCCGCATCCAGAATCCCGTTCAGCATCAGATTCGTACGCTGGGATGTACGGAAAAGAACACCGATTATAAATGTTTTGGTCTGAGAATTATTTTTGATCATGCCATAGGGAGTATAATTGTATTCTTTTACAATTTTCAGCACCCGTGTTCTTGTATCTGGATTGATGTTCTGATCTTTGCCATTTACAATTTTGGAAACAGTAGAAATTGATACGCCGGCAAGCTGGGCGATTTCTTTTATTGTCATAATTTGACCTCGCAAATATGTTTTCTTTTAAATCTTTCTTACATATTAATGCTTTTGCAACATGTTGTCAATTGGTAAAAACGAATGTGCGTACAAAATGTACAAGAAAATACTTTTATAAAATATTTTCTTAGTGAAAATTATATATTTTATATTGACATTATAAAAAAGCTATTGTAGAATACGGTAAAGAAAACATTTTAGGAAAACGTTTTATTAGAGCGAAGGGGGTGCTAAGATGGGAAAGAAGATTCTTGTAATCGGAAGCCTTAACATGGATATGGTTATAAAAATGGAGAAGATGCCTTTGAGCGGCGAGACGATTTTGTGTGACAATATTAACCATATGCCGGGAGGAAAAGGCGCGAATCAGGCATATGCAATAGGAAAGCTTGGCGGGGATGTATCGATGCTTGGATGTGTCGGTAACGATCAACTAGGTACAAAGCTGCTGGAAAATCTGAGTTTGGCAGGAATAGATATTTCCCGTATATCCAGAATTGAGAAGATGTCAACGGGTATGGCAGTAATCTATGTCGATGCAGAAGGTAATAACAGTATTGTTGTTGTGCCAGGCACTAACAGTAAATGTGATATTGATTATTTAAAAGAAAATGATGACTTAATTAAAGAAAGCGATTACATCGTTTTTCAGATGGAGATTCCACATGATGCTATTTTTTATGCTATTGCCAGGGCAAAAGAATTGGGGAAAACAGTGATTCTTAATCCGGCGCCGGCGCCTGAATACATACCAGATCAGATTCTTGCGCAGATTGATTATATTACACCAAACGAGATTGAAGCAGTAAAAATGGCGGGAATTGAAGGAAGTTCAATGGATGATATTAAAAAAGCTGCAGAATGCCTGTTGAAAAAAGGAGTAAAGAATATATTGGTTACGATTGGAAGCCGGGGCACTATGCTAGTGAATGGGGAGCAATGTAAGATATTTCCGGCGAGAAAGGTTGAAGCGGTTGATACAACGGCGGCTGGTGATTGCTTTAACGGGGCTTTTGTAACGGGACTTGCAGAAAAGATGTCTTTGGAGGAAGCAATTACTTTTGGAAATTTATCTTCATCTATTGCGGTTACAAGAAAGGGGGCTCAGAGTTCAATTCCGGAACGATGTGAGGTAGAAGCGTTGTATTAAACAGATTGCAGCGAGGATATCTGGTTTTGTTTCAGACAAAACTAATATAAAAAACATTTTAAGGAGGAAAAGAATGAAAAACATGAAAAAATTTTTATCTTTGTGTCTGGCGGGAGCTATGGTACTTTCTATGGCAGCATGCGGATCTTCCGCAGATAATGGGGAAAAAGAAGGATCAAACAAAGATGCGGCAGGAGAATCCGGAGGAAACAAGCAGAAAATTGTTATCTCCTGTGGTCTGGCAGATGACAGCCAGACTGCGGTTCGACAGATCTATCTTGACGAACCGTTGAAGGAAGCTTTCCCGGATGTTGACATTGAATTTAAGATGTATAATGACAGACAGAGTCTTCAGGTAGAGGTTGCCGGAGGAGGCGGTCCGGATATCCTGAGCCTGGACGGTCCTACAGACGTAGCTGAATTTGCAAAATCAGACAGAGTTCTCCCGATGGATTCTTATGCAGAGCAGTATGGATGGAAAGATCTGTTCTATGACTGGGCTTATGACAGTTGTTTCTATGACGGCAAACTGTATTCCCTGCCAACATCCTTTGAGGGTATGGTTTTGTACTATAATGAGGATGTGTTTAAAGACCATGAGTGGGAAGTGCCAGAGACATTAGAAGACCTGGAAAAACTTATGGCTGAGATTAAGGAGGCAGGGATCATCCCATTGTCTTTCGGAAATGCCAATTATCAGGGAGCTGTTGACTGGCTGTATTCCACATTTACGAGCTGCTATGCCGGTCCGGATTCAATCAAAGCTGTCATGACAGGCGAGGGGAAATTTACAGATCCTGCAATTAAGGATTCCTTACAGATGATGGTTGACTGGTGGGAGAAAGGATATATTGGAGATAATTCTTCACAGGCAGTTACCCAGGAAGACATGATTGCTTTCTTTGCAGAGGGAAGAGCAGCCATGATGATTAATGGTACATGGGCAACCAGTCAGCTGGGAACGATATATCCGGATTGTAATTGGAATTCTATCATTATGCCGGCAAAAGAAGGAGAAGATGCTATCTTCCCACTGGCTACAGGAGGCGGTTATGCAATTAATGCAAACACCGAGAACGCTGACCTGGCTGCAGAGGTTTTGAATTTCCTCTTTACAGATTATGATAATCACTATGCATCTATCGTGGATGCAAACTATCAGCCATATCCGTTGAAAACGTTTGATATGGAAAAAATCAAAGGCGTAGATGAGAAGGTTTATGAGCAGTATGAATTATTGATGGACGCACAGGTAGATAACAGAATTGGTTTCTGTTCATGGACATTCTATCCATCTGAGATGCGTGTTTATATGAATGAGAATACTGATGCAGTATTTTTAGGTGAATTGAGCCTGGACGAATATCTTGAAAAGGCGCAGACTTATGTTGACGAAGCAATTGCTGATGGATCAGTTCCGATTCTTCCATAAGTATGAATCTTGGATTGTGATGGATGAAACAGTAAGATAATAGTGCAGTGCCGCACGATTTGATAAAACGCAGGAGTATGCAGTTTTCTGAAATTGTGCGGCACTTTTTAGAATCTCAGGCTGCCATCCATGGATAGAAAGGAGATATAAATGAATCCGAATAAAAAAAGAAAAATAGTTCCGTATTTATTTATAGTTCCGGCATTTTTGCTGCATGCCTGTATTGTAACCGTACCGGCGCTTAGTACGCTGGTTATGTCTTTGTTTGACTGGAATGGTATGAATCAGGCGGCATTTATCGGCCTGCAGAACTTTAAAGAAATATTTACGGAAGACAAGATTGTGCGTCTAAGCGTTATACATAACATAGAGTGGCTTTTGATCTTTATTACGGTTCCGTTGATTCTGGGATTCGTAGTTGCTATTTTGGTAAGTCAGTTGAGAAGAAGCCAGATGTTTTTCAGAACGGTATATTTTGTTCCGTATGTTATATCGGCAGCAGTAGCAGGCAAGATCTGGACTGCTTATATGAACCCGTATTATGGACTGAATCAGGTTTTTGCAAAACTGGGATTTGAAAATCTCTCGAAGGTGCTCTGGCTGGGCAATCCCAAGATTGCACTGGCGGCGGTTGCATTTGTTGACAACTGGCACTGGTGGGGATTTATCATGGTTCTGTTCCTGGGTGCGCTGCAGCAGGTTGATCCTACGCTCTATGAAGCAGCCAGAGTAGACGGCGCGAATCGTTTTCAGGAATTGATTCATGTCTCGATTCCCGGAATACGTCAGACAATCGCTTTCGTATTGATTATGACAGTTATGTGGTCATTCCTGACTTTTGACTATGTTTATATTATGACGAACGGCGGTCCGGCCAACGCAACAGAGATCATGGCAACGTATATTTATAAGAATGCCTTTGTAAAATATCGGGCAGGTTATGCCAATGCATTGTGTGTAATCCAAAGTGGTATATGTATCCTGTTGTATTTCTTCCAGAAATATGTAAGTAAAAAAGGAGGGTTAGAAGATGACTAAAACGATGAATAAAGGCTTCCTGTACTATTTACTTGCTGCCATAAGAATGATTTTTCTTGTCCTGATGCTTTTGTTTGCCGCAGTGCCGCTCTTGCAGGTGTTTATCAATTCATTTCGTTCTGACCGTGAAGTAAAGATTATGCCGATTGGCCTGCCAAAAGACTGGGCGCTCAATAACTGGCCGGAGACATGGGAGATCGGCGGTTATGCACAGGCATATCTGAATAGTCTTCTAACAGCGGCAGTAGTAATCGTTGTGGTTCTTACATTAGTCGGTTTGGGAGCTTATGCGCTGAGTAAGTTGGAATTTAAAGGAAAGAATTTCTTCATGGCTTATTTCTTTGTGGCGATTTCGCTGCCTACCTTTTTGTATATTGTACCTGACTATTTTGTTATGAATAAACTGGGGCTTGTAGATACAAGATGGTCATTGATGATCATCTACTCTGCAACCCAGCTTCCTTTTAATATGTTGCTGCTTAGGACTTTCCTGTCAGGCATTCCAAGAGAACTTGAAGAGGCGGCGAAGATTGACGGATGCAGCGAGCTGCAATGTTTTTTGAGAGTTACGCTGCCGATTGCGAAGCCGATGTTTCTGACGATTGGGATTCTTGTATTTGTACATGTCTGGAATGAATTTTTATGGGCAAATACATTTATTACAACAGAGTCTTTAAAACCGGTTGCTACAAAATATGTTGTATTTACCGGACAATATGGATCGAATATGGCACGTATATATACGGCCAGTGTAATTACTATAGCACCTGTAATTTTATTGTATCTGGCATTTAGCCGAAGATTTATCGAAGGTATGACAAGCGGAAGCGTGAAGGGATAAGCGATTCCGAAAAAGGAGGCGTTCGTACATGAGAAAAGAATTTATTGAGAAAATATATGCCGGCTGGCTGGCAAAAATTATTGGAATTCGTCTGGGTGCTCCGATTGAAGGATGGACTTATGAAAAAATCAAGAATATTTTTGGGGAATTAACGTCCTATCCGGTAGATTATCACGAATTTGCAGCAGATGACGATAGCAATGGCCCGCTGTTTTTCCTGAAAGCATTAGAGGATGGGAGAGACGGATTCGATTTGAAAGCACAGGATGTTGCAGAAGCGCTTCTGAACTATGCGCCGTTTGAACATGGATTCTTCTGGTGGGGTGGATATGGCATTTCCACGGAACATACGGCATATCTGAATCTGAGAAATGGGATTCCGGCGCCTGAAAGCGGGAGCATTGAACAAAATGGAACGACGATTGCAGAACAGATAGGCGGCCAGATCTTCATTGACACCTGGGGACTGGTTACTCCTGGGAATCCTGACCTGGCGGCAAGATATGCAAAAGAAGCGGCAAGTGTTACACATGGCGGCAACGGCATCTATGGGGGAATCTTTATTGCTGTCTGCATCAGCTATGCATTTGTAGAGAAAGATATAAAAAAGATAATAGAAAAAGGTCTTTCCTATATACCGGCAGATTGCGAATATACGAGAGTTGTCCGCGACGTTATGAAGTATTATGAAAGCAATCCGAAAAACTGGCGGGAGTGTTTTGAATTTATCTATGAAAACTATGGATATGATAAATATCCGGGGAATTGCCATATTATTCCTAACATTGCGGTTATGATTCTGGCGCTGTTATATGGGGAAGGAGATTTTTCAGATACACTTAATATTTGCAATATGTGCGGCTGGGATACGGACTGTAATGTAGGAAATGTTGCAACGATTATGGGTGTGCGCAATGGTTTGGAAGGAATTGATTACGATAAGTGGAGAAAGCCAATCAATGATTTCCTTGCCTGCTCCAGTGTTGTAGGATCTCTGAATATTATGGATATTCCGTACGGGGCGTCTTATATTGCGAAGCTGGCATATGCAGTTGCAGGAGAAGAGGTACCAGAGCCCTGGAAGACGATTTTTGAAGAACGGATAGACAGCTGCCATTTTGAGTATCCGGGATCCACACATGCGATTCGGGTCAGGACAGAGGGGTTGAGTGCAGATGCCCGCAAAGAACGGGAATGTATGGTTAGTAATTCAGAAGAATATGCTCATACGGGAACTCGTTCTTTAAAATTCATGGCAAAGCCTATGGAACCGGGGGAAAATGTATACGTGTACCGTAAAACGTATTATAAGCCGGAAGATTTCCATGACAGCAGATATGATCCGAGTTTTTCACCGCTGATTTATCCGGGGCAGACTATTCATGGAAGCGCCTTGCTTCCGCCTTATGATGTATCGGCGCTGGTGAGTTTGTATGTGCGAGATGCCCATAGCGGTCAGATCTTCCGGAGTGAAAAAGCAGCGCTTAAAGCCGGAGAGTGGAAAGAATTGGAATTCAAAGTGCCTGCAATGGAAGGTGTGCTGCTGGATGAGATGGGATTCTGTTTCCACATAGAAGGCCAGCATACACAGCGGTTTGATTTTGTAGGATTTATTGATGATTTGTATGCGGATGGCAGCCCGGAATACGGATTGTGTCTGGACAGAGAAGAAGAAGAGGTCTGGACAGGAGTTCACAGAGAGGTCAGTCAGTTTACGAAATTAAAAGGACTGATGTATCTGGAAGACGGTCAGTTGAACCTGTCATGTTCTGATTTTGCGGAAGCTTACACGGGAAGACATGATTGGAAGGATTATGCGGCAAAATTCTATCTTACACCTGTTACCGGAGAGTATCATATGGTAAATGTACGTGTGCAGGGAGCGATTCGATCCTATGCTGCAGGTTTGCTGCCGGATGGAAAGTTTGCAATACTGAAAAACGATAATGGTTACCAGGTTGTTGCTGAGACGGAATTTGTCTGGGAGACACAAAAAGAATATGAGATATCCGTATCTGTAAAGGGGAATCAGATTAAGGCAGAAGTAGATGGAGGATGTTGTCTGGAGTATACAGACGAAGACAGGATATATGAACAAGGTTCAGTGGGAGTTTCCATGCAGAATGGAAGTCACTGCAGATATCGTAAAATTGAAATTATGAATATATAATTCATGCAGACGGGCATAATCTTAAGGATTTGCCCGTTTTGTGTTATAGGAATAAAATGCTTAAAATCAATCATAATGGTAAAGGAGAAAGCTGGACTCATTAAAAAGCTGTAAAATTGCAAAGGAAGTACAAATTTGTGATAAATACAAAACAGCAGATAAATGCTATATTGAAAATAAAAAAGGAGAAAAGAAATGAGTGCTAAAGTTGCGGTTCTCGGAGCTGGCGGAATGGGAATCAAACATACCATCCGGTTGAAAGAACTTGGAGCAGAAGTTACATGTGTATGCAGCAGGACAACGGAAGGGATCAGGAAATATAAAGAATCCGTAAATGATTCATCTATTCAGGAGTTTATAGATTTTGATGAAATGCTGGACAAAGGTGATTTCGATGCTTTATATATCTGCCTGCCTCCGTTTGCACATACCGGACAGTTTGAAAAAGCGGCGGCAGCGGGAAAACACATATTTATTGAAAAACCTATTGCGTTAAATACTGAGATTGGAAGACGAATGGTAGAAGCGGCAAAAAGGTATCATATTATTACACGGGTTGGGTTTCATATGCGCCAAAGCGGTCCGGTGAAAAAGTTAAAAGAATTAATTGATAGCGGGAAAGCAGGGAAACCGGTTCTGTTTCATGGACATTATTCGTGTAATTCACTGCATACGTCCTGGTGGAGAAATGAAGAGCTTTGCGGCGGACAGATTTTTGAACAGGCAATCCACATATATGATATGTGCCGTTATCTGTTGGGAGAACCAGAGTATGCGGCAGGTATTATGAACAATATATGCCATTCGCATATTTCAGATTATACCGTTGAAGATGTCAGCGCATCTTTTGCTGAATTTACTAATGGCGCCGTTGCATCCATTACAGCGAATAACTGTGAGATTCCCGGGGTATGGATTGGTAAATTTAAAGCAGTATATGAGAATGTAACTGCAGATTTTTCTGATTTCGACCAGGCTGTATTCGTCTATAACAAGGATGGGCAGGTGTATACAGAAACAGTAAGTTCAGTGGATGAAGATCCGTTAAAGGATGAAGATAAAGAATTTCTGGAGTGTATAAAGGCGAAAAGAGATACTTTCTGCAATATTGAAGAGGGATATAGAAGCCTTAATTATGTGGAGACTGTTGTGAGATCTGCTAAAATCGGCGGAATGAAAGAGATAATTTAGAAAAAGGAGGAAAAAGAAAATGTTGAAACAACTGCTGCTTGGAAAAGATGGACGTCCTGTACTGGAGACATATGAAGAAGGAGTGGTGCCGGCAGGTTATGTCAGAGTAAAATGCGAATTCGGCGCGCCGAAGCATGGTACAGAGATGCACGCATATGACAATAATCCATTTGCCATGGTATATTATGATGAAGAGACACATATTTTCCGTCCCCGCAAAGAGCAGGAGGAAAATAAAGGAAAAGCAGGTCTTGGAAATATGTGGATTGGAAATATTTTTGAGATTGGCGAGGGAGTGAAAGACCTCGAAATTGGCCAGAGAGTTGCCGGATATGGGAATCTGAGGACAACTCATACAGTTCAGGCGGATAAAATATTGCGTATGCCGGAAAACATGACATGGAAAGAAGCCGTATGTTATGATCCGCTGCAGTTTGCTATTGGGGGGATTCGTGACGGACATGTACGGCTGGGAGATAAAGTATTGATCTCCGGACTCGGGGCAATCGGCCTGATGGCAGCTCAGGCGGCCAAGCTGGCAGGAGCGTCCTTTGTTGCAGTATCTGATCCGATTGAGAACAGAAGAAATGTAGCTCTTGAAAATGGGGCAGACATGGCATTTGATCCGACAAAAGAAGATTTTGGATTGATTTTAAGAGATCTTACCGGTGGAATAGGTATGGATGTGGTTATTGAAACAAGCGGTAATTATAAAGCTGTAGAACAGGGATTGCGTGCAGTGGCATATGGCGGTAATTTTGCGATGGTAGGATGGTTGAATGAATGCCGTATTCCAATCAATCTTGGCTATGAAGGACATTTTAATCAATGCCATTTCCATTTTTCAAGGGCATGCAGTGAGCCGAATAACGATTATCCGCGCTGGAACTTTGACAGAATCTGCAAAGAAGCATGGTCATTGCTGTGCCAGGGCAAATTCAAATGTGAAAACATTGTGTCGCCAGTGGTAGATTTTGATACATGTGATGAGAGTTATGTGCATTATGTTGTGGAAAATCCTGCAGAAAGTGTAAAAATGGGTGTAAAATTCAGTTGATTTGTTTTGGAGGATAAGGCATGGATGGATTTTTGGGACCGTTGATACAGAAAGCGGTGTTAGAGATTATTGATTATAATTATAATAAAAAGGCAGAGATGGTTCAGTTGAACCGGAAAATCCCTTGCTGTGTTATGTCTTATCTCAAATCAGGAGAAGCTGTATTGCGTGTGAAGGGGAAAGAATATTACTGTAAAGCCGGCGATGCAATCTATGTTCCTCCCAATGTAGAGCATGATCATGTGAATGTATCAAAAGATGGAACAGAATTTATGTGGTGGCATTTTAACTTTCGGACTGTCTATGATATTGAGATATCAAACCTTATAAAACTGCCATATAAAGTGCATATTTACAATACTGCTGAGTTTGAACAGAAATTTATGGATTATCTGAATGCGATACAAAACGAGGTGACTATATCGGATATGATCCGCAAAAATGCAAAAGCGATGGAAATGCTGGCATGTGTATTTGATAATTTCCTTCAGTCTGACAAGATGGAAATAGCGCCCAATATTCCTCCGGCTTTTGTCGGTATTTTTGAAGATATCACGCAGAATCCAAGGGCGGATATGAACTTAAAGAAGCTTGCTGAAAAGTACCATATGAACGCCACGTATATTTCTAATAAGTTCAAAAAATATTATGGAATTTCGCCTATTTTTTTACAAAGAAATATGCTGTTTGAAAAAGCGAAGGCATATCTGATCTCTACGAGCAAAGGAATTAACGAAATATCTGATGAGCTTGGTTTTTCGGAACATGCGGTGTTCACCAGATTCTTTACAGAGAAGGCAGGAATTCCGCCAAAAGAATTCAGAGATACAAGCTATTAAGAAGATGCATTTTATATGTATTATGTTAGCCAAATGCTAAGGGAAGCTGTGTTTTTAGAGGCTTCCCTTAGGAATAATAAGATCTGTTTTTGTGTCACAGGATTACATTTCTCTCTCAATTCCGGATTCCCGGAAGAATTCTTCCACATAGCTGTCCCATTCTTTCTCCAATGTCTTATCCATATGAAACGTACTCATGGAAATTCCGGTAATGCATTGAAGTACAGTACCGTCATAGTGGAAATTCAGGTACAAACCACTAATTTCTTCAGGGCGGAATGCAGTAATCTGATGCTTGGTCAGAAAATCTGAGAAATTCTCTGGGGCGAGGGAAAGTATGGCAAAGAAAATTTGGGATGCACTCGCAATGAAGCGTGCATTAACT
>CANSLW010000073.1 GCA_947647815.1 uncultured Dorea sp.
TTCATTAGAGCCTATTTTTTTGACTCCGTTTTTTCATAAATCATTTGACACTATCCTTATCCTGCTATTCCTGCATGTTTTCAGGAACTGTATATCCCCTGCACACCGCCTTGGGTTCAATCAGAATAACGTCTCCCTCATAAATCTCACCCTGCCTGAAAGTAAGCATCGAATTCACATACCTTGTCTGCCGCAGCGAATATACTTTTACTATATCTTCACGGCGCACTGGCGAAAAATAGCCATTTTCAAGAAGTTTTCCATAAACATCTCCTATTTTCTGTTCCGGTCTTACCACGACATCCAGATTTTTATTATCAGACATGAATGTTACCGTCATAATTCTATCCGCGGTTCATCGAACCTGCTGCCTGGTCAAATTCTGCATACTGCCGTGCGTTGATTACGACACCCTGTCCGATAGAACTAATCAGTTCCCTCATCGCCTCGAAGCTTGGCGCCATCTCCGCAACTCTGGCAGCAAAGCCTTCATATCCGCTTCCTTCCCACAATTCCGGCAGCTGACAGTTTACAACATCATTCAGATAATTCTGGAGAGCCGTTACATCATCTGTATGGCTTCCAATCTCCTGCCCTCTGGCAATCACATCTTCTGTGTGCATTCTAATACTCATATTCTCTTTTCCTCCTTATAAATAAGCACATCAGTGTCTAAAAACAGCATACATATAGCCAAGATTTCATAAATTCTTCCTGTACTCTTTTGTATACCCTTTAGGGCATTCCGTATTACATACCCTTTCAGGACAGGGAAACAACTTTGTTGTTTCACAAAGTATAATATCGTATACACCTCCTTACATCGTGTTTCTCAGTTTCTTTCATCTTTCACATGGGATTTTTTAAGAATTGAAGGTATCGAACAAAAACCTTCCTCACAGATTAATGTAAATCTGATTTGACAAATAATGATACATAAGATTATAGATTAAGATTGCTATAACGTATTGAAGAATAGCACTATATGTATGTGGGCTATATCATACCCCATCCTGCTTATTCTGTCAAGCGCAAAATATCGACATTATTCTTCCATATTTATCTTCCAAACTTCCTGTCTGCAAAAAATTCAGTCAAAAACTCGTAGAAGTCAATCACATTACGACTATCCATCTTATTCCTGTTATAATTGATAATTATATCCCTCTGACAGACCGGTTCCTCAATCTTCAATAATCTCACATGTTCATTCTCAATACTTCCCCAGGTGAATTCCGGCCAGAAACCAATTCCCATATTTGCCGCAATCATATTCTTTACCGCCGCCGGATTGTCACTCTCGAAGATGATTCTGGGTGTAAATCCCGCATGCTGGCAGAAACGGTCACAGATATAACGGAACTCTCTGGAACCAAGCAGACTGATAAAACCCTCTTCCGCTGCTTCTGCAAGACAGATTGATGTCTTATTGCGATATCTCCGGTTCTTCGGCACTGCCAGATATATCTCCTCCGCACATGCAAAACTGTTTTCCTCATCCATCCCCTGGTAGAATAATTTCGTTGTTATGGCAATATCATAGAGATCGCTTTTGGAATTCTGCTGTAATTGAAAATTAATATCCTCATGCTCTTTCTTATATTCAATAATTGCCTCCATAACAAGACTCGACGCCGCCAGTACATTCATGTGGATGGTCTCTCCTTCCAGCGCAACCATCATCTTGAGCTGTTCCGGGATTGCATCCATCTGCTCTATCAATGGTTCTAATTTATTCTGTAAATACTTCCCATATTCTGTCAGTACAATATTCCTCCCCTTCGCTGCAAATAAAGGCACTCCCAGATCCTTCTCCAACCGGCGTATCGCCTGTGTCAAGGCCGGCTGGGTAATATGCAGGTTTTTGGCGCTGTTTGTCATATGTTTTGTTCTGGCAGTCTCCAGGAAATATCGAATCTGCATTAATTCCATTTTACTCTTCCTTCCTATTCCTTTTGCTATTAGCATTATTCATAATATATACATTATGAATTTTATAAGTATTATATATTAGACATAATCATACGTCAATGCTAAACTATGTGAGAAAGCTGAAACACAGGGATACAAAATATCTACGGAATAATCCTGTATCCCAGACACACATGCCTGACCATACATACAGGCATATCAAGAATGAAAGTGAGGGAAATAAAATGGCCGAACTTCTCGAGTCAACCATGCTGATTTGCTTTGGATTATCCTGGCCTATGAATCTGGCAAAAAATATCAAGGCCAAATCAGCAAGAAACATGAGTCTCCAGTTCATACTTCTTATCATCACAGGATATGTAGCCGGAATCTCAGCAAAAATCTATAACCACCGATTTAATTACGTACTGGTAGTATACCTTCTGAACCTGATTGTTGTATCAGCCAATGTAATTGTCTATTTTATCAATTGCCGTTACGACAGGCAGGCAAAAGAAGCAAACGCTGACTTAAGCAGACAGATATCAGGACATGCGCAAAATAATTCTATGAATACTTCAGGCGCTTCCGGAGAAACAACTCTGGCATCCGCACCTGTTCAACCATCGATTCATAAACAAGGAGAAGATGAAATGGAAACATATCGAGAACTTAACAGTATTACAGAAGCAGGCGGCGTTGTGCTTTTTGGATCCAATACATTTGCCGCTCTTCCTGTCGGAGAACTGACCCAGGCATTCCGCATTACAGAGCCTATCTATAACCGAAGCATCAAAGATATACGCATAGACCAGATTGAAAGCTATCTTAAAGTATGCCTGTATGACTTGAATCCACGTAAAATCTTCGTGAATATGGGTGATGTTGACGTCCTTGACGAAAATGTGAACATAGAAAATTTCATATCCAAATACGAATGGCTCCTCTACATGATCCATACGAAGACACAGGCATCCATCTATATCGTGCCGATCGTTTCAAACAGTCCGGCGGCATTCAAGATTAACCAGCGCCTGAAAACGCTTGCTGCACAGACTGGATGTAAATATATAGACGTCTCCGGTGTCCTGGAAGCTAAACGCCCGACACTCAGATTGTTTGAAATGTTAAAAGTACACATGCGCAATCATCCGATTAATTTCGCAGACGCGATGGAAGTCGGCACTCTAAGTAACCGTGAAAGGAAGGACGTGCCAAACGACGGACAGACATCCGCAGCGCCTGGATTAAAAAGAGATGTAGTTTATGCCAAACACTAATATGTGCCTGTCGCAAACTCTTTTATTATGACAGGACTCATGGGGATAACTCTTTTACAAAGTTATCCCCACTTTTTATAAAATCAACTTATTTTTCCCATCTACGGTACCGCCACTTCCAGAAGTTTTTGATTAATACTCGCTGTAACTTCTGCACAATATGCCGCCTCCTCTGCCGCACTTCCTGCTTCACCGGAAACAGTCCCTTCTTCTTGTGCCACTTCCTCTGTTTCTGATATATCATTATGCTTATCCTCTAACTCTTCAATCGAAACTTCTTCCTCTTCTTTATTCTTTGGGTTATCGCCGATAAAGCAGGCAGCTATAACAATTACAAGAATTATTCTCCTATAAAATCAACATATTTTATCCTTTTATTATCCTATTTCCATACTTGCCTTTTCCACCAGTATCTTTCTATAAAAGAATAAAATCGCACGTAACGTGCAGTCAATTAAAAGATTTGTATAAATTCCCTTTTAACTCTAATTATCACTACTCCTAAACCACCGCCTCAATAATTATCTTATCACCAACCCTAACCTCTCTTACTCCTACCTGCTTTCCTTTATTAAAGCAAAAACTCAGCATATACCCTTTCTTCTGATGATAGTCATCCAGATAACCGGCAATCTGCTTCTCTCCCCGGCAATTATATTCCTGTCCTCGCCAAATCTTCATTTCGATTATATGCTGCTCTCCCCGATAATCTACAATTACATCTGTCCGCCCCATATTCCTTGTCCGTGATTCAATATAATAATTACCACTCCCATTGATAATCGGTCTAAGATATAACAGAAAAAGCTTACGACCCGATTCTTCTACAAAGCGTTCTCCACTATTCCCATATAGATCATGAAAATGTTCTACAAACTTTTCAAGAATCAATCTGACATTCAGATGCCCGCCAATGATAAATTGGTTTTTATCCCATAGTGAAGATTTATATATATCATTCACTTGAAGTTCCTCTGACGACAGATAATAGTTATACAATCTCGTCTCAAATATACGGTTTGCTATAGCAATATTCCCTTCTTCATTTCTGACAAATCCAAACATTGACGCAATAGAAACAGCCTGATTATCGTAATTGTAAGCCATATCTTTTCCAATAAATAATATCGCAAATAGAATCTGATTCAGTTCAGGATATCTGGCAATCTTCTCCATAAGAGAATCAAACAATGAATTGCGTTCCGCCAGCAGCATCCTGACAGACTCTAATATTCCTTTTTTCGTCCATAACTCATTCTTTTCCTGAAACTCTCCATCATCTACCAACCTCTCGTCCGTCAACTTACAGATTCGCGATACAAGATATGGATATCCTGATGTATAATCATGAATTATCGAAGCTATCTCCGACACATCCATTCCTGTGTTATAATCCTTCTCATATTCTTCCAACATTCCGGCAATTCCTTGTACCGGCAGACTCATATCCATATCAAAATCAGCCGCAATATTCCATGGACTATTTACTTTATGTTCTTCCTCCGCTCGTATCTTCTGCTTTATATTCTTAATATCATAGACGCCTGCAAGGATTACTGACTGAAACGCCACAGTATGCTTTCTATCCAGATAATCTGCTCTTAACTGTGCCAGGAAATCCAGAAACACATGATAATTCGACGCACTATCCACTTCATCAATCATTAATACAACCGGTTTTTCTGACGCCCCGCAGATTTCACTTAAGCTGTTAAATAATTCGAACAAAGTAAATGTTGCCGGACTCTCCCGAACAATCTGCTGCAATTCAGAGCACTCATCCTTTATCATATCTGGATAGCCAGAACTGCCTGTCTTTAATGCCCGCAAAAAATAAGCGGCAAATGCCAGCGAAAAAACATTCCCATCTTTATATTTTGCTGAGTCCAATCTCTGAAAATCCATACTGACTACCATATATTCGTCTTTCAAATATTCCCTCAATGCTTGTAATGTAGTTGTTTTTCCATACTGTCTTGCACGGTTAATTGTAAAATATCTTCCTTTATCAACATACTCTTTGATATCTTCCAGTCTTTTTGTAATATCAACCATATAATGAATTTCCGGCTGACATGCCCCGGTAACATTAAATTCCTTTTTCATGATCACTGATTCCCCTTCATTCCCAGAAACTATAATGAAATAAACAAGAAAATGGCTCAGGTTATTTCCTTACAATTCCTCACAATATCCACTACTTATCCCGAAACTCCATATAACATCTCCTCTTATATTTCAAATCCGCATAATCCGTAATCTTTTTTAAATACACGGCGTCTGCCAGTCCACCTGCCAGTCCTACAATCGGAATCCCCTGTACAAACTTCATATACAGCAGCGCCTCCGCCAATACGTCTGCTGTCTTTACTATCTGTTCTTTCCGCTCAATCTCAAGCCCGGTTCCATATTCAATCCATTCGTTTAACTCCTGATTCGCCCATTCCAGCGTCTCGCCGTGGAGCAAGGCTGTCTCAATCACCTTCAGGATAAAGCGCTGTTCTTCCTCCGTCTCATAAGAACAGCCATAACTAAGAGCAATCTCATAGACGCTTTTCAGCAACACAGCAGTAAAAACAGGGATATCCGGAATCCCAATGCCCAATATCCCTAATCCTGCGCCCTCAACCCCCGACAAAAGCAGATTCTTCGTCCTTCCGTTTCCTGCCTGCTTCGAAAATGCTCTGATACTTTTCTTATCCTTCCGTATTCCGGCAGCATATTCATTAATCTGGAAAATCTGTGCTTGTTTCTCTTTATCATAACTTCTCTCAATCAAATACGTCCCTTTTTCAAAAACAACCTCAAATGCTTTACGAAAAGCGCTCTTCAACGTATCTTCCAGCTTTTCCGGCACTCTTTCAGATATTTTCTGTATAATGGCAGAGGGTTTCTCTTCCCTCTGCCTGTCCAGATACCGTTGTTCCTTTTTCTCAAGCGCCGCCCATTCCTTCTTCCAATAATCCTTTGAAAAAAACATGTTTTCTTACACCACCATATCCTCATATGCTGCTTTCAGCATCTTAATAATCCGTTCTTCTGTAAAACGACTACTGTCAATACACAGATCATATAAACTCATATCCATCCATTTTTCATCGGTAAAATATTCATAGTAACTACGCCGCTCTTTATCCATCTTCTTTACAAATGTACGTGCATCCTTTTCAGAAACTTCCATACGTCCGGCAGCTACCTTAACCCTGTACTCAAATGGCGCCTGAATAAATACTTTTAGACAATCTTCTCCAAGAATCTGCCCCGCACAACGGCCAATGACAATGCAATCCTCCTGTTCGGCAATAGACTTGATAATCTCGCTTTCTGCATGAAAGAGCACATCATTCATCGGGTGAAGACGGTATTGCGGCGCCATTTGTGCCGGCTCCTCCAATGGATAACGCCACTGATTGGCACGCTTTTCATCCACTTTAAGCAATTCCTCATAGGGCAGTCCTTCTTTCTCACTTGCAATACGTATTAAATCTTTATCATAACAATGAATCCCCAATTCCTCAGATAAAGCTTTTCCAATCTTTCTTCCGTTACTTCCATACATTCTGTTTATTGCAATGACTCGTTTTGACATAATAGCAGGCTCCTTTCCAGATAAATATTTATTATGATTATTATAACAAAATATTCTGAAAATTTCCACTATTCTTCCAATTAAACTACACATTTTTCACTGATATAATTATAAGATAATACGAAATCACTTGCATTATTCTTTAATCTATATTACAGTGTACTCAACAGTATGGTATTTTAAGAGAGGAGTTCAAAATGGAACAAAAGGAAATCATAGAACAGGTAAGCAAGCTGCTTTCAGACAATCCTGCAAAATTTATTAAAATCAGAGACACCTTCGATGAATTTTTTGGGGAGCGCAAAATCACCGGAGCTCAATCTATCAGTGACCGTGAATTTGACAGAATTCGTTACAGATTTCGGGATATAGATGTCCCTCTCAGCTGGTGTGTCAGCAAAGAATCACTTTATCAATTATATAAAGCAGTCAGCAGCCACCGCGCCAGAACCCGGCGTGATGAATCTCAGACAGTTAAGAAATCATCTAAAACCAAGAAAAAAGGGCTGTTTGGTTTCTTTAGTTAAAGAAAGATTCTATAATGTCTAAACCAGTTATCCAGAATTCACGGATAACTGGTTTTTCTTCTCAATTACTTTAATTTAAAAACCGCTCAGCCATTCCCTCTCTTTTGCAATCTGTCTCCTGACCTCAGACGGAGCTGTCCCGCCATAAGAAACTCTTGCATCTACACACGCCGGTATACTGATATCTCCCAGAGTTTCTTTCGTAACTCTACTGTCAATCTCCCGTAACTGCTCATCTGTCAGATCCTCAAAATCACAATGGTTATTTTCACAAGCCTTCACCATACGCCCTACGATGGAATGCGCTTCTCTGAAAGGTATCCCCTGTTTTGCAAAATGTTCTGCGATATCTGTAGCATTTAAGAATCCTTTGCCCATCTGTTTCTGGATCTGATCCACCCGGAACTCTGTATTCTCAAGCATCTTTGCGAAAATAGAGATACTCGTCTTCCATGTATCGATTGCGTCAAACAGACTTTCTTTGTCCTCCTGAAAATCTTTATTGTATGCCAGCGGAGTTCCCTTCATAACTGTCAGGAGCTGCATCAAGTCGCCATATACTCGTCCGACCTTTCCCCTTAGAAGCTCCGCCATATCTGGATTCTTTTTCTGAGGCATAATACTGCTTCCTGTACAGAAACTGTCGTCAATTGCAATATAGGAAAATTCCGAAGAATTCCACCAGGTAAATTCTTCCGCCCATCTTGACAAATGCATCATGGAAATCGAGGCGTCGCTTAAAAATTCCAGACTATAATCACGGTCACTTACACTATCCATGGCATTCTCTGTCGGCGCGTCAAATCCAAGCAATTCGGCAGTCCTGTGACGATTGATTGGAAGCGTCGTCCCGGCAAGAGCACATGCGCCTAACGGACAGTAATTCATCCGTTCGCAGGTATCTTTTAATCTCTGCATATCCCGCTTGAACATTTGGAAATATGCCATAAATACATATCCTAAGGTAATCGGCTGTGCATGCTGCAGATGAGTAAATCCAATACTAATCTCATCCGCATATTTCTCTGCCTTATCTAAGATGACGGACTCAAGATAACGAAGCCGCTCCATAATCTCCCCTATCTCTCTTCTGACATACAGCCTTCCGTCTACCTGACACTGGTCATTCCTGCTTCTTGCCGTATGCAGCTTCTTCCCCACATCACCAATCTTCTGAATCAGCCGGCTCTCAATCCCCATATGGATATCTTCATCATTTACATCAAAAACAATCTCTCCGCTTTCAATCTCTTTACGGATACTTTCAAGCCCTTCTATAATCGTATCCTTTTCCTCCATGGATACGATACCCTGTTCCCCTAACATTGTCACATGGGCAATACTTCCGTCAATATCTTCGTTATACATTCTCTGGTCAAATCCTATGGATGCATTAAACTCCTTCACAATGTCATCCATTTCTTTTTCAAATCTTCCTCCCCATAAACTACTCGCCATCTCTTTATTCTCCTTTCCCTATATTTCCTCACATCTTGATATATACTCTGTCAGCCTGATATACTACACTGTTTTACAAGCCCATATAATAATCATCAAAAGCTAATGCAGCGACTGCCCCTGTTCCGCCGCCTATGAAAACCAAACCGGAAAGCGCCGCTCTGTAGCCCCATCTGTTCAGTCCATACTCTGCTTTTGTTACTCCTGCTTTCGCTTCATACTGTCTGGCAGTATAGCGCCCTGCCTGATAAGTGGCTCCCGTCATTCCAAGAGCAAAACACACCACCAGGCATACCGTCATTTCTCTTACATATGGTTTTCTTTTTCTCACATCTTTTCCTTCTTCATAACAAAGAATACCGCCGATTATAAAGCACGCAAACATACATAACCATATCCATCCAGGCATAAGCGTCTCCTCTCTTTTTTGAATCATCTATTCTTTAACATTATATCAGAAAACCTATACTCTTACACTATATTTTTCGATTACAATCCAGGTTACAATTCACTATTTAATCTTTAAACCGATGTACAACTCGTTCTGGTCCAGTCAATAACCCCGATACAAGCATACGGAGCATCAAGCAAGCAGCGATGCAAGCATCGGGGTATGTGACCCTCGCGGCAGTCGCCAAATGCCTGCGAGCAGTCACTTGGCTCGTTGCTCGCGGGAATAAAGAAATGACAAAAAGAGCTGTTGCAACTATGATCTTCTATTCATAGTGCAACAACCCTTTTCTAAAGTCAACAACCCTGATACAAGCTATACTGCATCATTCGTATTCTTGTATATTAGCAGAATAATATGATCAACTGTGAGGCCAGTACCACCGCAATCAGCGCGATTGGATAAGTCGCCGCATATGCAGACGCAATATCCTCTGTCCCCGCCATATTAATCAGTGTTCCAAGCGCCGGCGTACTGGTCATGCCTCCGGTCAGAGAACCAAGATTATTAAGAAGCGGCAGCTTCAATATATTCTTTGCGATAATGAATCCAATGATCATCGGCAGGATGGTCATGATCGCTCCATAGAGGAAATAAATCGGTTCAAAATACTCTACAAACTTCGCGCCGCCGGATACTCCCGCCCCAATTAGGAACAGCATCAATCCCAGTTCTCTTAACATCTTAAGTGTAGAACTCTTCGGTACGATAGAAATCTTCCCGATATGCCCGTAATGGCCGAACACCAGAGCCGTCAAAAGACATCCGCCTGTAGTCGTCAATGAGAAATTCTTATAACTGATACTTCCTACCAGGATTCCAACTACCGCTGCCAATGAAAATGCCATGAATCCAAATTCATCTACCTCTGTCAGGATCAGGCTCTTCTTCTTGCTGCTCGTTCCCTCTTTAGCAGAAATCTTTGCCACCTCTTCGTTCATATCCGCCTTCATAATCTTCGGAACAATCTGTACGAACAAGACGACTCCGATGACACCGAACAGATACGCGATACCATATCCTACAGATACCAATGCCTCTAAGTCTGCTCCGACAGCCGCCTTTGATGCTGAGAATGCCGGAGTACTTGTCAGCGCCCCCGAGAGGATACCAACCAGGATTGCTTTGAACTGATCATGGTCAAGCTCTGTAAAGTTACCGCCAATGAAGATACACAAAACACATGTAGCCGCCGCTGCAAGGATGATCACAGCCCCGAGCAGAACATAAGACTTAAAATTCCGCTTCAGATTGCCGAAGAAGTTTGGTCCGGCAATGAAACCAACTGAGGTCACGAAGAATACCAGTCCCATATTTTCCACAATCTTCAGCGCATCTGTCGCAAATGATACCTCGTCTACCGTCAGGTTATCCGACAATCTTGTATATACCAGGCATCCATAGACCAGAGCAACAATAAATACTCCGGCAGTTCCAAGGTCAATTCCCTTTACCTCGATTCTGCCGATTGAATACCCGACAGCCGCAATTACGAAGATTGAGAATGTCAGGAATGTTACAGCTTTTACTGCTAATATTCCTCCAAATAACTCCATGTTACATGACTCCCTTCTATAAATCGTACAGGCATCCCTTATTATCAGCAGTAAAGCCACCGCACCGTCTCTTTTCTTTGCATTGCAGTGGCTTAGCTATCAAGCATTTATTCAGGAAAATAATGGAATTTCTGTACTAAGGAACTATTTTTATTTGCTATGCTCCTCAAGATAAGCAGCGCGTCCGCTCTCATACAGGTTATTGCCCTCGCTGTCAATGATGACAACCAACGGCATATCCTCTACATACAGCTTCCTAAGCGCCTCTGCTCCCAGATCTTCATATGCAATCAGTTCCGCCTTCTTGATACATTTTGCAAGAAGTGCGCCTGCTCCGCCGATAGCTCCGAAGTATACGCCTGAATATTTCTTCATTGCATCAATAACTTCTGGAAGACGCGCTCCCTTTCCAATCATGCCGCGTGCTCCCACAGACATCATGGTCGGCGCATAAGCATCCATACGTCCGCTGGTAGTCGGTCCTGCGGAGCCGATGACCTGACCCGGTTTTGCCGGAGTCGGTCCTACATAGTAGATGGTAGCGTCTGTCGGGTCGAAAGGAATCTTCTCGCCTTTTGCCAGTGCCTCGCACATTCTCTTGTGGCCTGCGTCACGGGATGTATAGATTGTTCCGGTTACAAGTACGCTGTCACCTGCGTGCAGTGTCTTTGCAAGTTCCTCTGTAAGTGGTAATGTAATCTTTTTTGCTGCCATCTAGATCACCTCCGTTTTGTGGCGTGTTACATGACAGTTAATGTTAACTGCACATGGCATACCTGCAATATGAGTTGGCAGAGTTTCAATATTCAGTCCGATTGCCGTAGTCTTTCCGCCAAATCCCTGCGGTCCGATTCCCAGTTCATTAATCTTCTCTAACATCTCTTTCTCTAAGTCTGCATAGAATGCATCCGGATTAGAGGAATCAATCGGTCTCATCAATGCTTTCTTTGCAAGGAGCGCTGCCTTGTCAAAGGTTCCGCCGATTCCAACGCCCACTACCATCGGCGGACACGGATTCGGTCCTGCCGTCTCTACAACCTCAAGGATGAAGTCCTTGATTCCCTGCAGACCGTGGGATGGCTTGAACATACGGATCTGACTCATATTCTCGCTTCCGAATCCCTTTGGTCCAACCGTAACCTTAATCTGCTCTCCCGGAACGATCTCTGTATAGAGCATTGCCGGTGTGTTATCTCCTGTATTTCCACGGCGTACCGGATCTTTTACAACGGATTTACGAAGATATCCCTTGTCATAACCGCGGCGCACACCCTCGTCAACAGCGTCTGCAAGATTACCGCCTGTTAAATGTACATCCTGTCCGATCTCAAGGAATACACATGCCATACCAGTATCCTGACAGATCGGCACGCACTCTTTGTCCGCAATCTCGAAGTTCTCGATGATATTATCAAGAACACCTTTTGCGATCTCGCCGTCTTCACACGCACGGCAATCCTTGATCGCGCACTTTACATCTTCTGGAAGGTGCTCATTTGCCGCGATACAAAGCTTCTCTACGACATCCGTAATCTTGCTTACTTCTATCTCACGCATAGTCTAATCTCCTCTTAATATTTAAATTCAGGACTCCGGCTTCTTTCATCAGAAACCGGATGCCTTAAAATAATGTTTTATCAAATTATCTCTCGTGACGGGCATATTTTGGAAGAAGCTTTGGTGATACCTCATCCGTAGCCACAGAAGCACTCTTTAACTCTGCATCATAGCTTGCCACATGGTCAAGGTTCATGGTGCCAAGTTCTACCTCTTTTGCCTTTGCCGCAGCCTTCTTACCTGCGTTACGTCCAAATACAATCACGTCAAGAAGTGAGTTACCCATCAGTCTGTTTCTTCCATGGATTCCGCCTGCTGCCTCGCCTGCTGCCAAGAGATTTGGAACGTTCTTCGTAAAGCCTTCTCCGTCAATCTCAAGACCTCCGTTCTGATAATGCAGTGTAGGATAGATCAGGATCGGCACTTTTCTCATATCAATACCATATTTCATATACATACGGAACATTGCCGGAATTCTCTTCTCGATGGTTCCCTCTCCTCCGAGAATCTCAATCATAGGAGTATCAAGCCATACGCCCTTCTGTCCGCTCGGCGCCTCTACGCCGCGGCCTTCTTCACACTCACGGATAACGCCGGAAGCATTAACATCACGTGTCTCCAATGGATGAATGTATGCTTCACCATTGGCATTGACAAGCTGTGCTCCAACGGAACGAACCTTCTCTGTAACAAGAGCGCCCTGGATCTGCACCGGATGAGCCACGCCTGTCGGATGATACTGAATGGAATCCTGGTAAAGAAGCGGTACTCCTGCTCTGTATCCCAAGATCAATCCGTCTGCGGTTGCACCGTAGTGGTTGGATGTCGGGAATCCCTGATAGTGCATTCTTCCAGCGCCGCCTGTTGCGATGACAACTGTCTTCGCTCTTGCAACGGAATAATCCCCTGTCTCCATGTTGAGAAGAACCGCGCCTGCTGCCTGGCCTTTCTCATCTTTGATGATCTCTACTGCGGAAGTAAATTCTACTACCGGAATCTGACGGTTCAGTACTTCATCGCGAAGTGTACGCATGATCTCTGCTCCGGAGTAATCCTTACATGCATGCATTCTCTTTCTGGAAGTTCCGCCGCCATGAGTCGTTACCATACGCCCGTCTGCATCCTTGTCGAACATAACGCCAAGCTCGTTCAGCCATTTGATAGCGTCAGGAGCTTCCATTACGAGACGTTTTACCAGTTCCGGCCTTGCAGCAAAGTGTCCGCCGCCAAAGCAGTCCAGATAATGCTGTACCGGAGAATCATTCTCCTTATCCGCAGCCTGGATACCGCCTTCCGCCATCATGGTATTGGCATCGCCGATACGCAGCTTCGTTACAATCATAACATTCGCGCCTGCATTGTGCGCTTCGATGGCACAGGAGGAACCAGCTCCGCCTGCTCCGATCACAAGTACGTCTACGTCATAGTCAATCTTTGTAATATCAATATCCTCATTTAAGATACGGCTTGTGGAGTGAAGCATCTCAGCCAGTTCAAGCGGCGCTTTCTGTCCTTTATTTGGACCCACTTTAATCTCCGCAAAAGCATCCGGATTATAATCTGGATGAAATTCCTTAAGGAGAGCATCTTTCTCATCAGCAGTCAGACGTCTTGGTTCTGTAGACATACGCTGCGCTCTTGTAGCCTCTACCTTTTTGATGGATTCCATCATATTCTCTGGATATGGTGTATACATGATTTACGCCCTCCCTTATTTCTCAATCTCTCTTGTATTATAAAGTTCCTGCATCTCTGTGATTGGTTTCTGCATGATCTGCTCGATCAGCTCGTCATACTCGCCCTTATTCACCTCATCTACACGGTTTGCAAGATGCTCTGTCTTCGGTGCGATATATTTTCCAGTAAGTCTCCTTGCCAGAACACCTACATGCGGATGAGAGATTCCCGCCGGACATCTTACGGTACAGCAGCCGCATCCG
>CANSLW010000074.1 GCA_947647815.1 uncultured Dorea sp.
CAGAACGCTGGACGAGGAGGGTAGGAGGGAGGCCGATTTCCGCCGTATGATCGCGTTTATTACGCCGGAAGGAGTAGAGACACTTCGCGCGCCCCGCAAGGAGATGAAGATCTGTTCTTTCCTGTGGGTATATTATGGATATCCGACTTCTGCATATGAGGGAGTCAATGTAGAAGAGATGCGTTACAAATGCGGAAGTATGCTTGCAAAACGGGACGGTGACAGCGTACATCCGGATGTGGTTGCAGGTGTACCGGATTCAGGTATTGCTCACGCGATTGGCTATGCCAATGAGTCGGGGATTCCATATGCAAGACCGTTTATCAAGTATACGCCGACCTGGCCGAGGTCCTTTATGCCGACGAACCAGAATCAGAGGAATCTGATCGCACGTATGAAGCTGATTCCGGTACAGGCTTTGATTGAGAATAAGAAGCTTCTGCTGATCGATGATTCTATCGTGAGGGGAACCCAGCTTCGTGAAACCACAGAATTCTTATACAACAGCGGAGCGAAGGAAGTACATGTCCGTCCGGCATGTCCGCCGCTTCTGTATGGATGTAAGTATTTGAATTTCTCACGGTCCAAATCAGAGATGGAACTAATCACACGGCAGGTGATCAAGGAACGTGAAGGAGAAGAGTATTCACAGGAAGTATTGGATGAGTATGCGAATCCTTGTTCATGCAGATATGCACAGATGCTTGAGGATATCAGAAAGAGACAGAATTTTACAACACTTCGGTTTCATAGACTGGATGATCTGTTGGAGTCTATTGGAATTGAGCCTTGTAAAGTATGTACATATTGCTTTGATGGGAAAGAGTAGGTAAATAGAATATTGTCTATGTCCGGTTCATATAATATATGAGGCAGATAAAATGATTATGGGGTTGTCAGGTAGATAAAGTATTCCTGACAGCCCTAATGTATATCCTTTTTGAGTGTGAATATATTTTGATCTTAAAATCACAGTATGGCATTTCCCTTGTCTTAAGGGAAATGTATTGCAGAATGTCTGGGATATATACTGTCTCAAATTATTAGAAGAAAGAAGAGGGAAAAAGAGGAAAAATATGCATAAGAGGGATATTTCTTTGATTAGATTGGCGTTGATTATAGTATTAACATTTACTCTCCTGGTCTTTGGAGGATGTTCGTCATCTGATCCGGGACAGAAAAATGTGGAGAAAGAAGACAGTGGGCAGGAAGAACAGATTAATGAAGAAGAAAAGCATTCAGAAGATGAGGCGGAAGAAGCAGAATTAGAGACAGATGATTCAGAACCTACGGAGGAAGAGAAGAGGGAAGAGCAGATTGATGAACTCTTAGGCAGTATGAGTCTGGAAGATAAGGTGTCTCAGCTTTTCTTTGTGAATCCAGAGGCATTGACCGGCGTAGGAACAGCCGTACAGGCGTCCGAAACGACGAAAGCAGCGATGGAATCTTATCCGGTTGGAGGAATTATCCTGTTTGCATCAAATATTGAGAGCGAAGAGCAGCTTCGAACGATGACGTCAAACCTTCATTCTTATAGTAAATATCCACTATTCCTCGGTGTGGACGAAGAAGGCGGGCGTGTTGCCAGAATTGCAAACAGCGGCATGATAGATGTGCCGGCTTTTTCTAATATGCAGGAGATTGGAAATACGCAGGATTCAGAAAATGCATACCAGGTCGGTGTGACGATAGGTGGATATTTAAAAGACCTTGGTTTTAATGTGGACTTTGCACCGGTAGCAGACGTAGCGTCGAATCCAGAGAACCAGGTGATCGGAGAGCGTTCTTTTGGAAATGATGCGAATCTGGTGTCGCAGATGGTGGCAAGAGAAGTGCAGGGGCTGCAAGCGCAGGGAGTCAGCGCTTCGTTAAAGCATTTTCCGGGACATGGGGATACATTTGAGGACAGCCATGCGGAGATGGCAGTGTCGAATAAGACGATAGACGAATTAAGAAGCATGGAATTTATACCGTTCCAGACAGGAATTGATGCAGGGGCAGATATGGTGATGGCCGGACATATTGCAGTACCTGCAGTGACAGGTGATAATACACCGGCTTCTTTATCAGAGCAAATCATCACCGGATGTCTGAGAGAGGAATTGGGATATCAGGGAATCATTATAACGGACGCTATGAATATGGGGGCTGTTATCAATGATTACGCGTCCGGTGAAGCGGCTGTCAGGGCGATACAGGCGGGCTGTGATATCATCCTGATGCCGCAGGATTTCTTTGAAGCGCGTCAGGCGGTTCTGGATGCCGTAAATAATTCTGTCATCTCGGAAGAACGGATAGATGAATCTCTGAGACGGATATTCCGGGTAAAATTGCAGCGTAAGTAACACAAAATGGTTGCCAGTGGCAACCATTTTGCGGCGTTACAAGCGTTTATAAGGTGTAAGTCAATATATAATCATCCATTACGAATCCATTTCCGATATCGGCAACCTGTTCGTCCGTGATGATAAATCCCAGGTGGTCATAGATTGCCAGAGTGTTGTCATTGTGTTTGTTGCAGGTCAGCCAGATCTTCTTGAGACCGCGTTCTTTACATAATTGAATCAGGAAATGAAATGATTCTGTCGCGAGATGTTGTCCGCGGCAGTCTTTTTTTATGTAGAGTTTGCTCAAGAACAGAGCATCTTCTTCCGGATGGATGCCTATATAACCAGCCAGGGTGTGGGAACTTATGATCTGATAATATTCATAGTCGTCTTGTTCAATCTGTGCTTTGAGGGCAGGATAGGACTGGAATTTGTCAACCATGTAGTCCACTTGTGCCTCTCCTATGATAGGAATAAAGTGCTGATGCCAGATTTCTTCTGCCAGAACGGCAATATCATGGATCTCTGCGTCTGATTTTGCAAGTAGAATATTTACATTATTCATAGTGTATCACGTCTCCCTTTGATGTAATATAATGATGTTGGGCTCAAAAGGTATTTTGACCCCATGATACTACGGATTGTTCCGCACTTTGTGCTCTCACAATCCTAAAGTCATGTTTTTTCATGCAAGCATGAAACACATGACCTTTTGACCCTAGTATCATATAATTTATGATAGTTTTATAAATAATAGATTTCTCTTATAGCATTATACGTGATATAATAGCTTCGTACAAGATTGAAATTTAATTTTGCGGTTACTTTGAGAAAGAAGGTGTATTATATGAAAAAATATAACAATTATGATCTGCACTTTCGGTTTGAAGTGAGAGAAGGCATTGATTTTAAGAATGCCCAATATATCCATCCGCTGAAACAAGAGCTTGTTCAAAGCTATGTTGCAAGTTTTGACCAGGATCTTAATATAAAAGCTGCAATCATTTTTGGAAGCAGTGTAGAGTTTGGATGCCATAGTTTTAGTGATTTGGACATTTGTATTGAACGTTATGATTCTGAAAAAGGATTCAGGAATTATCCATCGGAATATATGGAAGAGACAGATATTGTATATGGGGATTTATTGGGAATGACTTTAAGGAGTGAAGTTGAGAAAAAAGGAATAGTTGTTTTTGACAGGGAGGAGATTTATGTGTGACATACGTTTGTTCAGATCGGCTTTCACAGATCTGGAATTAGCTGAAGAGATCTATCGAATTCCACGGAATGACGAAGCTTTTTTGAATGGAATTGCATATCATTTACAGCAGTCAGTAGAAAAGTTGTTAAAAGCATTTCTGGAATGTAAAGGAGTAACAGTACCTAATACGCATGATATCTATAAGTTAGTCCGGATGTCCCGCGATAATGGATCGAATGTCGCCCTGTCATCCTGGATAGAAGACAGGGCAGATACTTTGACGCGTTGGGAAATGGATACACGGTATAATATGGAATATTCTGTTGAAGCAGACAAAATACAGGAAGGTATTGGGAAAATCAGAGCCTTCTTTGAGTTAAACGGAATAAAGAGAGAGTTACGAACGGAACTTCGGGATGAAGAAATAAAAAAGAAACTGATATCTTTTTTTCCAAAGGAGTTTACTCCCCGTGATGATTTTGAGTGGAATTGTTACTACCAGATATATAGAAAGCAGATAGAAAAGTAAAGTTCATATTTGGAGGAAATGTATGGGTGGATTTGTCACATTAGAAGGTGTAAAGAAGAGATATCGCATGGGCGAGGTCGAGATTATGGCAGCAGATGGTATTGATTTTCAGATACAGAAAGGAGAGTTCGCTGTCGTAGTAGGTCCAAGCGGAGCCGGAAAGACAACTGTTTTGAACATCTTAGGAGGAATGGATACGGCTTCAGAAGGGACTGTGATGGTTGACGGACAGGATATCACAGGATATTCTCAGAAGAGACTGACTGCTTATCGGCGGGATGATATTGGATTTGTCTTTCAGTTCTATAACCTGATTCCGAATCTTACTGCGTTGGAGAATGTAGAGCTGGCGCTTCAGATCTGTAAGAATCCGATGGATGCACAGGAGGTACTTGAGGAGGTTGGTCTTGGGCAGCGTCTAGATAATTTTCCGGCGCAGTTATCTGGCGGGGAACAGCAGAGGGTTTCCATTGCAAGGGCATTGGCGAAGAATCCGAAGATCCTCTTGTGTGATGAGCCGACAGGCGCATTGGATTATAATACGGGAAAGGCAATCTTGAAATTACTTCAGGATACCTGTCGGATCAAAGGGATGACAGTAATACTGATCACACATAACTCGGCGATAGCGCCTATGGCTGACCGGGTGATTAAGATTAAGAACGGCCGTGTTGCGGATATCAGGAGGAATCCGCGGCCGGTGCCGGTTGAGACAATAGAATGGTAGGAATGGCAAATGAAGAAGAAGGCGGCTAGAAAAGATTTTTATATGGAGATTCGTAAGAGTCCGGGAAGATTCCTGTCGATTCTTTTTATTGTTGCGCTTGGCGTGGCATTTTTTTCCGGAATCCGCGCCTCAGAACCGGATATGAGACTGAGCGGCGATTCCTATTTTGACGGAGCCGAATTGATGGATATTAAGGCGCTCTGTACATATGGTATTACGGAAGCTGATATTCGTACAATCGAACAGGAAGACGGCGTGGCATATGCAGAAGGAGCGTATAGTGCAGATTTTCTATATAATACTTCCGATGAGCAGCAGGTACTTCATGTGATGTCTCTTCAGGAGAAGATGAATCGGGTTACTGTAAGTGAAGGAAGACTTCCTGAGAGTTCCGGAGAATGTATGGCAGATGACAGTTCGGGGTTTCAGATTGGGGATGAGATTAAGCTTGAGTCTGGTACTGATGATGAGATTACAGATACATTGAAGACGGATACGCTGAAGGTTGTGGGACTGGGTAACAGTCCATGTTATCTTTCCTACGGGAGAGGAAGCACTACCGTAGGAGACGGAAGTATCAGTGCATTTCTGGTGGTGCCGGAAGAGACTTTCGATATGGAGGTCTATACGGAGGTATATCTGCAGGTAGAAGGTGCAAAAGAACTTCTGGCTTTCACAGACGTCTATGATGAACAGATTGATAGCGTCATGGAGCGTATGGAAGATCTGGCAGGTGAAAGGGCAGTAGTCCGAAGAAATGAGTTGAGAGATGAAGCGAATGAGAAGTTAGACGAAGCAAGGGATGAACTGGAAGAAGGCCGGGTTACGGCGGCAAAGGAACTGGCGGATGCGGCGAAGGAGATTGCGGATGCAGAAGTACAGATTGCGGATGCCAGGTTACAGATTGCGGATGGAAGAGTGAAGATCATCGATGCGAAGAAAACCTTGAGTTCTAAGCAGAAGGAACTGGATACGGCAAAGGCAGAATACCAGTCTGGTCTTGCACAGCTGATGGAAGGGAAGCGTGCCTATGAACAGGGGTATCAGCAATATGAAACAGCCAGGGCAGAGGCGGAAGCACAGTTCGCAGAAGGGCGTCAGCAGTTAGAAGGATTAAAAGCACAGATTGAAGAAGACAAACAGAGTTATCAGACAGTGCTTGAGCAGATAGGGGTATTGAAAGGAAAGATAAAGGAATTAGAAGTCCAGGCAGGCGCGTCGGGAGGCAGTGACGCTTCCGGTGGAAACAGTGCGGTTGGAGGCAGCAGTTCCACAGGAGGAAATGAAGGGAATGCAGAGAGCGGCCCAGTATATCCGGACGCAGGACAGGGAGGCGGGACAGATAATGAAGAGATACCGCAGCCAGATCCAGGACAGCCTGGTGTCGATATAGAACAGATGCTGGTACAACTTCGTCAGCAATTAGCAGAGTTAGATCAGACGTCACAGTTACTGCTGATGAAGATAGAGGGGCAGGAACAGGCATATGAAGCTGGGATTGCTGAATTAAATGCCGGACAAAAACAGTTAGAAGACTCAAAAGCCCGTCTGGATGCGAGCAAGCAGCAATTAGACAGCGCAGAAGCCGAGATTGCCAGCGCACCGGCACAGCTTGCTTCTGGCCAGTCCCAGATTAATCAGGGATGGAATGAATTAAAGGAGCAGGAAACGAAGTTAGATGAAGGCGAAGCCGAGATTGCATCGAATGAGAGTAAAATTGCGGATGCGAAGAAAGAATATGAAGAGGGAAAACTAGAGGCGGAAGCCGAGATTGCCGATGGTGAGCGGGAGATTGCTGAGGCGGAAGCCGAGATTGCGGATATCGAACTCCCCAAATGGTATGTATATGACCGCAGTACCTTGATTGAATATAGCGGTTTTGGGGAGAATGCGGAGCGTCTTGGGGCAATCGGCCGGGTATTTCCTGTATTGTTTTTCCTCGTAGCAGCGCTTATCAGTCTGACTAGTATGACGCGTATGGTGGAAGAACAGCGTACGTCTATAGGAACTATGAAGGCGCTTGGTTATGGCAAAGGTGCGATTGCATCCAAATACATTGGGTATGCATTATTAGCTACGGCAGGCGGAAGTATCTTAGGTGTGTTGATCGGTGAGAAGATTCTGCCTTATATCATTGTCTATGCTTATGGAATATTGTATCAGCATCTGCCTCAGATCTTGGTGCCTTATGACTGGGGATATGCGGCCATGGCGTCCGGCGCGGCGGTATTCTGTACTATATTTGCCACGGTTATGGCTTGTTATAAAGAACTGGATGCCCAGCCTGCGGTATTGATGCGTCCTCCGACGCCTAAGAATGGACGCCGGGTACTGTTAGAGCGGGTTGGATTTATCTGGAGACATCTGAATTTTACATGGAAATCGACAATCCGGAATCTGATGCGCTATAAGAAGCGTTTCTTCATGACTATATTTGGAATCGGCGGATGTATGGCGCTGATGCTGGTTGGATTCGGACTTAAAGATTCCTGTTATGAGATTGCAGAGTTACAGTTTGCTGAGATTCAGTTCTATGACGGCAGTGTATATCTGGAAGAAGATATTACGGAGGAACAGCAGAAGAATCTTATGGAATCTCTGGGTGGAGAGGAGCAGATTACCGGATATATGGAAGCTGATATGCAGAACATTACATTGGTAAATGGGAAAAAAGAGCGTGCGGCATATGAATGTGTATTCGAAGATGTAGAAAGTATCCCCGAATTTGTTGATTTCCATGACCGGAAATCAAAGGAGAAGTACGAGCTATCGGACGATGGCGTAATTATAAGCGAGAAGACGGCAAAGCTTTTGGAGATTAAGGAAGGCGATACCATTGAGATTAAAGATGAGGAAAATGGTAATAAGAAGGTAAAGGTCAGCCAGATCTGTGAAAATTATATGGGACACTACATATATTTTACTCCAGGCTGCTATGAAGAAGCATATGGTGAAAAGCCAGAATATAACAGTATTCTGTTTAAAGTAGAAGATTCTTGTACGAACACGCAGATGGAGAAGCTGGGAAGAAATATTCTGAAACAGGACGGTGCGCTTAGTGTAAGCTATACTCATGATATAGAGAAGCAGCTGGATGATATGCTGCGCAGCCTGAATCTTGTTATTATCGTGTTGATCATATCGGCAGGAATGCTTGCATTTGTGGTGCTTTACAATCTGAACACAGTCAATATCGCAGAGCGTAAACGGGAGCTTGCGACATTGAAGGTCTTAGGCTTTTATAATATGGAAGTGGCAGAATATGTTTACAGGGAGAATATCCTGCTGACATTTCTAGGGGCGGTCGTTGGCGTTGTGCTTGGAAAGTTCCTGCATCTGTTCATCATCGAGACGGTAGAAGTAGATTCTGCTATGTTTGGAAGGAACATTAATCTGCCGAGTTTTATCTATAGTCTGGTATTGACTGTCATATTCTCGTTGATGATTAACGGAGTGATGTACTTTAAGCTTAAGAAGATTGATATGGTGGAATCTTTAAAGAGTATTGAATAAGAAGATTAAAAGTCTGCATGAAAAATGTAAGAATATATTGAAAGTCCGCATGAAAAATGTTAAACAGAACATACTATAAGCATGGAGTGAGTATTATGGAACGTCATTTGATGCAGAAACTGGTGGAATGGAAGAATAAAAAAAGGCGGAAGCCCCTTATTATAAGAGGTGCGAGGCAGGTAGGAAAGACCTGGCTTATGAAGGAATTTGGACGCAGGTATTATGAAGAGGTCATCTATATCAGCTTTGATAATAATGAGAGGATGAAGCAGGTATTCACTATAGATATGGATACTGAGCGTATCGTGAATGCGTTGCAGATAGAAGCTGGGAAGAAGATACATCCGGGGAATACTTTGTTGATTTTTGATGAGATTCAGGAAGTGCCAAAAGCGCTTACTGCATTAAAGTATTTTTATGAAGATACTCCGGAGTATCACATCGTGGCGGCGGGTTCTCTATTAGGAGTGGCATTGCATGCTGGAACTTCGTTTCCGGTAGGGAAGGTGGATTTTCTTACACTATATCCACTTACTTTTGCAGAATTTCTATCTGGTACGGGTGAAGAAGCTCTTGTGGAACTTTTGGAATCCAGAGATTTCCTTACAATCAATGCATTTGGGAGTAAACTTTCTGATCTGTTGAGATATTATTATTACATTGGAGGCATGCCGGAGGCGGTGCAGACTTGGGTGGATACGAAAGATTTGAATGAGGTCCGCGAGGTGCAGAACGAATTGCTATTCTATTATTCAAATGATTTTTCAAAACATGCACCGACAGGAACGGTTCCGAGAATCCAGATGATATGGCAGTCTATTCCACGGCAGCTTGCAAAAGAAAACCGTAAATTTATCTATGGATTAATCAGAGAAGGAGCGCGTGCGAAGGATTTTGAACTGGCAATTCAGTGGCTGTCAGATTGCGGACTGATTATGAAGAGTACTCGTATATCAAAGCCGGGGATGCCGCTGATTAGCTATATGGAGATGAGTGCATTCAAGATTTATCTGTTGGATGTAGGACTTCTGGCAGCGCAGGGAAACTTAGCGGCAAGAGTAATTCTGGAAGGACAGAAGATATTTGAAGAATTCAAAGGCGCTCTGACAGAGCAGTTCGTGGCACAGGAATTATTGGCAAATGGTTATCAGCTTTACTATTATTCGAAGGAAAATTCTTCCGGGGAATTAGACTTTATTGTTCAGAAAGACGACCGCATTATACCGTTGGAGGTAAAAGCAGAAGAGAATCTGCAGGCAAAAAGCCTTAGGGAATATTATAAGAAGTATAAGCCGGACATAGCTGTACGGACATCCATGTCAGCATACCGGAAGCAGGAATGGATGACTAACGTTCCGCTATATGCACTGTCATCTTATATAGAAGGAATTTGATTCCCGCGAGCAACGAGCCAAGTGACTGCTCGCAGGCATTTGGCGACTGCCGCGAGGGTCACATACCCCGATGCTTGCATTGGGGTTGTTGACTTTTTTATATAAATTTTATATTCTTAAGAAATTTGTTAGCACTCACTAAAAAAGAGTGCTAATTTTCTATTGACTTTTAAAATCTGACGTATTATTATATCTGTTAGGCAAGGAACATCCAGTATATATTTTTAGGTGTTTCCGCAAATATATACCCGAAAGGGCACCCCGTAATACATATCCCTGCGGGATGGGCGGACGGCGTCCGACAAGGTATGAAATATCGAAGTTATATAAAAAATGAGGTAGGAGTGATAAAGATGGCAGCAAAGAAAGGTAATTTATCAATCAGCAGTGAGAATATATTCCCGATTATTAAGAAATGGGTGTATTCAGACCACGACATCTTCGTGCGCGAAATGGTATCGAATGGATGTGACGCAATCACAAAGTTGAAGAAATTAGACATGATGGGAGAGTATCAGTTACCGGATGACTACAAGCCGGCGATCAAAGTAGAGGTGAACCCGGAAGAGAAGACACTAAAGTTCATCGATAACGGACTTGGTATGACTGCTGACGAAGTAGAGGAGTATATTACACAGATTGCATTCTCCGGGGCAACCGAGTTCCTTGAGAAATATAAAGATAAGACGACGGAAGACGATATGATCGGCCACTTCGGACTTGGTTTCTATTCCGCATTCATGGTAGCCGACGAGGTTCATATCGATACGCTTTCTTATAAAGAAGGGGCAGCGCCGGTACACTGGGTAAGCGACGGCGGCACAGAGTATGAGATGGATGAAGGCAATAAAGTGGGCGTGGGAACAGAGATTACCCTGTGCCTGAATGAGGATAGCCTTGAGTTCTCTAACGAATACCGCGTCAGAGAAGTAATTGAGAAGTATTGTTCTTTCATGCCGGTAGAGATTTTCCTCTCTAAGGCGAATGCAGAGCAGGAATATGAGACCATTGATGAGGCAGACTTAAAGGATGACGACGTAGTCGTAGAGCACATCCACGAGGAAGCTAAGATGGAGGAGAAGGAAAACGAAGACGGCGAGAAAGAGATGGTTGAGGTAGAGCCGGCAAAAGAGAAGGTTAAGATCAACAAGCGTCCGGTTCCGCTTAATGATATTCATCCGTTGTGGACCAAGCATCCGAATGAGTGCTCTGATGAGGATTATCAGGAATTCTACCGCAAGGTATTCTTAGATTACAAAGAGCCACTGTTCTGGATCCACCTGAATATGGATTATCCGTTCAATTTGAAAGGAATCCTGTATTTCCCAAGAATCAACACAGAGTATGATTCCATCGAAGGAACGATTAAGTTATATAATAACCAGGTATTTATCGCAGACAATATTAAGGAAGTGATCCCTGAGTTCCTGATGGTATTGAAGGGTGTCATCGATTGTCCAGATCTGCCGCTGAATGTATCAAGAAGCGCGCTGCAGAATGACGGATTTGTGAATAAGATTGCAGATTACATTTCCAAGAAGGTTGCTGATAAGCTGACGGGAATGTGCAAGACGAAGAGAGAAGATTATGAGAAATACTGGGATGATATCAGCCCGTTCATCAAGTTCGGCTGCCTGAAAGACGAGAAGTTCTGTGATAAGATGAAAGACTCTATCCTGTTCAAGAATATTGACGGAAAGTATCTGACGCTTAAGGACTGTATCGAGGAGAACGGCGGAGAAGTCGTAGAGCCGAATGATAAGAAGGAAGAGGCTGATGGAGATAACGCGGATGAGAACAAGGTAGAAGAGATCAAGACGACCATCTACTATGTGACAGATGAGATTCAGCAGAGCCAGTATATCAACATGTTCCGCAATCAAGGACAGGATGCGGTGATCTTAAGCCATAACATTGATTCTCCGTTTATCACTCAGTTAGAGCAGAAGAATCCTACCATCCGTTTCCAGAGAATCGATGCGGATGTTACAGAGAATGTGAAAGAAGAAGTGGCAGAGGAAGACCAGGAAGCATTCAAGGCAACTTCTGACAGCCTGATCGAGATCTTCCGCAAGGAGCTTGGCAATGACAAGTTAGATGTGAAGATTGAGAAGCTCAAAGATGAGAAGATCGCATCTATGATTACCTTATCCGAGCAGAACCGCCGTATGCAGGAGATGATGAAGATGTACGGCATGGGTAATATGGGAGATATGGGCGGCGAGAGCACATTAATCCTGAATGCAAATCATCCATTGGTTCAGTTTGTAGTAGAGAATAAAGAGAATGAGAACGTATCTCTGATCTGTAAACAGCTCTACGATCTGGCGATGCTGGCACATAAACCGCTGAATCCGGAAGAGATGACGGCGTTTGTACAGAGAAGCAATGAAGTGATGATGCTGCTGACAAAATAAGGTGTGGTGGAGTGGACGGCGGGGAAGGCCAGACTTGAGTGAGTCCGGGCCTGGAGTTCTTCGACGAGAAACCATAACGAGAAAGAGAGCCAGTATTCAGTAACCGAGCATATTCGGCGTGAAATATGATAATTTCACACCTCAGATGCTCTTTCAGATATTACTTGAGGTAATATCTGAATACTGAATACTGGCTCTCTTTCTCGCAACGGTTTCTAAACGTCTTGAACTACAGCCCCGGACTCACTCAAGCCTGTCCTCCCTCACCTGACATTTCCAATGGGTGAGAGGGGGTGCAGTGTGGAAAATTATGGACGTGTCAGTACACTAGTTATCTATGGCAGGTGCTTGTCTGGATTGTGGTGGGGCTAGTTTTGTGTTTGCCCAGGCGCCGTTTTTGTCCATGTAGAAGAATTTGTCTCCGGTGGAGGGATTCATCGTCTTACCGTGGAGCTGGCGGTAGGAGCGGGGACTGATACCATAGTATTTCTCGAAGGTGCTTCCGAAGTGCTGACGGCTGTTGTAGCCGGACTGGAAGGCTACGTCAGTGATGGTAAGGGAGCTGTTTGTCAGAAGAAAAGCAGCGTATTCCAGGCGTTTTTGGTTGATATAGTCTGTAATAGTGCAATTCATATACTTTGAAAACAAGGATTGAAGGTACGATTTATTGATACCGGCATATTCCGCAATCTGAGGAATCCGCATTTCCTCTGTCAGGTGAGAGGAGATATAGGAACGGGCTCTTTTCAGGTAGAGCATTCCGGTATTTTTATTGTTGTTAGAGATGCATTTGGACAACTCAACCATCATCCGCAGGAAGAGCAGGCGGATTAAGTATTTCTGGTCTGCTGTATAGTGATCCGTCAGATTCCGGACATCATTCTTGCGGGGAACGCCGTTTCGCAGCTGATTAATCAGGTCTTTTAGAGAATAACCCAGATGGTCTGTGTCATTTCCGATAAAATATTCTCCCGGATGGTTGCAGAAACTTAAGAAGGCAGGACTTTCTTTGGTAAGTTCAGTCAGATTGATGTTAGTCTGGGAGCTAAGGCATGAGAACTCCAGATTTAAAAGTGAGCAGGGGCGTCCCTTGGGGATGGATAGTTCATGCAGGACATCCGCATTCAGAAAGATAAACTGCTGCTCTTTTAGAGAATATTCCTGATTATTTACATGGATAAAACAACAGCCTTTGGTGACATACATAATTTCGCAGCGGGGATGCCGATGAGGATTCATGCTGTATTCTGGCAGGTTCAATGCATAAAATGCAGTGATTTCAATATATGGATTTCGAATATCAAACAAGTTCATGATAGATTCCCTATTTTAAAAAGTTTTTATCTGTGCGATTTGATGTTCCGGTGGACGGAGTTTTTGGATTCCTGTGCATTGATAATGGATTTTAAACTGTACAGTTGGAAAATGTTTTGTGAAAAATGAAATAAATTAAGAACAGTGTAACATAGATAATCTGATTTGACAAATAATAAATGCGGTAATATCTTGCATTTTTGCAATCTTACAGCAATACTTTACACATGGTGGGAAAAAGGAGTCTATAATAAGGACATACAGAAAAAGAACACTTTTAGAAGGAATTTACAGATGGTTTGGATATTTCTCCTAAGAGAGCATAAAAGAAATCAGGAGGTATTGTTATGAGTTTTAAGATTGCATTTATCGGAGCAGGCAGCCTTGTGTTCGCAAGAACTTTATTCACAGACATTATGTCTGTACCGGAGCTTCAGAAGGCAGAGATTTCATTTACAGACATTAACGGAGATAATCTGGAGAAGACGAGGGCACTCTGCCAGAGAGACCTGGACGCCAACGGGATCCCGGTGAAGATTCAGGCGACTACGGACAGGAGAGAAGCGTTCAAGGATGCGCGTTATATCATCAATTGTGTGCGGATCGGAGGATTAGAGGGATTCGAGACGGATGTTGAGATTCCGTTAAAGTATGGTGTGGATCAGTGCGTGGGAGATACCTTGTGTACAGGCGGGATTATGTATGGACAGAGAGTTATCGCAGCGATGCTTGACTTCTGTAAGGATA
>CANSLW010000075.1 GCA_947647815.1 uncultured Dorea sp.
CTTTGCCATATATGGCTTTCAGTCTCCGGTTTACATTGGCGACTCCGATAGATGACTGTTTCTTCATGGTATCATTGGCAAGCTCTTGGTTCTTCGCCTCAATCTCTTCTTCCGTCATTCCTTTTCCATTATCTTCCACGATAATCCGGTATCCCTCTTCCTTCTTAACAACAATCCGTATAAAATTATCCTGTTCCTTCATACGGATACCGTGGATAAAATAATTCTCAATGATCGGCTGTACTACGAACTTTATCACCGGCACCTGCAGATACTCCTCCGGACATTCTACCTCAGCCTGAAACTGGTTCGGATACCGGAATTCAAAAAGCTCCATGTATTTTTTGCAGTAGTGCAGTTCCTGTGCCAGAGTGATAACATCTGCCTCCTTAATCTGCGCCCGGAAGGTCACGGCAAGGCTGTAAAGCATCTTTCCCACTTCCCGGTCACCGCTGCAGATGGCTTTCATACGGATAGCCTCAAGTGTATTGTATAAGAAATGAGGGTTAATCTGGCTCTGGAGCGCCGCCATCTCCGCATCTTTCTGCTCAATCTCCGCCAGATACCGCCTCTTAATATGCTCATCCAGATTCTCACACATCTCATTGAAGCATGCTGAGATCACATCCAATTCATCTCCGTTTTTCTCTGCCGGAATACGCACATCCAGATCACCTTCCATTACCTTCGACATTCCTTCGAGAATGCGGTTCAGCCTTTTTGCAAACCGTTGCAGAGAATACCTTACGAATACTTCTCCCAGGACCATCACAACAATCCCAACCGACAGAATCATAAGAACAATCGATATGGGTACTTTCGCTGCCTGCTTCATCTCCAGATAACTGATGGCATGATACTGCCCGGACTGTGCCTGTTCCACATAAGCGTTCAGCACATGTTCCAATTTCCCATGGTCTTTTGCATCCATAATATCAGCTATCTCATGCCTGCCTGCAGAATCATACACTGCCGTGCCGGCATCATTATAGACAATCAATTCTGCACAGGAATAATAGTTTCGGACACTCTCAAACTGCTTATTCCTGAATCCAAGGACCATGCAGCCCTTCACCTGCATCGTCGTCGGATCCCTGATCTCCTTCAGATAAGCGAAGCTGTCCTTATCTGCCAGGTCTATCTCTTTCAGTCTCCTCTTAAACTCTTCGTCTCCGGCTCTTCTGTAGCTCTTTCCGTCTCTTGTATACTCTGTAATCTCATCTCTTTCATAGCTGTAGAGGGTAATATGATTCAGACTCCCGTATGCCTGATATGCATTTAGAAAGAACTTCTCGATTCCCTTGTACTCCTTCATCTTATTCTCACTGTAGGTATCCAGCCGGAAGCGCTGATAATCGTACGGTTCATCTGCCAGATAATGCAGCACATCACTAAGCTCCATGCCTGATTTGTATAAGTCTTCATGAATATATTCCGCAATATCAGAAGTATCCTCCAGATAAGAAAACGCCGATTCATTCAGCATCTCCGTGTATTCCAGGTTTTGCTCCAGGAAACGGTTCCTGGTACTGTTTAAAAAATAAATAACCAGCACAGATACCACGCAGACCAGAATAGCTGTGTATATATATAATAATTTGTGATAGATCTGTTTTGAACCCTTAATCTCCATCTTGATACCCCTCTTTTGGTTTTCGTGCCATATACGAATACCCCCATTATAAGAATCAATACCTGACAAATATTGATTCCCATGGGGGGTACATAATCCTATCTTTCTTCCAACTTCCTCATAACACTCTGATTCATAAACATGACGAGAAATCCATAGATACTCCCCATGAACAAAACCGTCGTCCCTGCCGATATCTCGAACGCTGCAAGTACAACTCCAAGCGCCACAACATTTCCCAGGGTAAACACTGGTTTCGCAATCAGAAGCGTAACCGCAGTCTTTGCAATCTTAAGATTGCTCATCTCATAACGGCTTGCAAGCATATAGAGATTCGGCGTAACAAGAACCGATACTGCAAACAGTATGATAAAGAGAATCGTAAGCGGAAGGATTCTTAACTGAATTGAAAAAAATTCTATATTGGTCCAACAGATCAGGACTACTGTTAACTGCCCTGCTCCGAGCCCTGCCTTCTGCAGAAAATCTGAACAATATCCTCTCTTATAATCCCGCAATGCACTCCTTTCTGTTCCCTTAATCAGACGGTTCATGGCGTACATCACCGCTGACAGGGCAGGCGCCATCGGAATCAGGCACAGAAGAAACAATGGAAGGCATTCCCGGATCTGGCCTGCCCCGACGAATAGCAGAAACAGCAGCACTGGTATATTGGAAATGATAAACAGCAGGTTTACCGTGAAGAAATAGCATACCTTCTCACAAAATCCCAACACTTTTTCTATATTAAACAGTTCTTCCATCCTGAAAATACCTTCCTTTCTCTATAGTTTCTACTCTAATTATAGTTTCTTATTTTGCCTTATGATACTTCTATCAATATCGTCTTAATCTCATATGCATGAAGATTCAAGCGGATCTCATCCTGTGTAAATTCAGTAACCGGGCGTTCTCTTAAGTCGCATTCCGCCCATGCCTTCCAGCCGAATCCCGTCTTCACGGATACCTTCTGCTTTGCCCCGGCAAACTCATGGAAACGGATAACGATATACTTTCCGTCTTCTGATTTCTTAACGGCATCCAGTTCTACCTGTGCATTGTCAAAGGATAAGAAGCTGTCGTAAGAAAGTGTACTTTCTCCTTCCACAACCTGCATCGGTTCATTCAATGCAAATGCCTCCCTGACAACCTCTCCTTCCACAAAGTCTCCCTGATGCGGAAGTAGTGCATAGGTGAAAGTGTGCGCTCCCTGATCCTGCAGATGGTCGGGATGTGTTCCCGCTCTTAACAAAGAAATCCGCAGCACGTTATCCTTGATATCATGGCCATACTTACAGTCGTTCAGGATGCTGACTCCGTAATTGCGCTCTGACAGATCCGCCCACCGGTGCGCTACCGTCTCGAACTTTGCCATATCCCAGCTTGTATTCCAGTGGTTCGGGCGTCTCACGTTACCATACTGTACATCATAGGTTCCGTAAGTAGTACGGATATCCACCGGAAATGCGGCTTTCAGAAGCTGATGCTGTTCATGGAAGTCTACATCTGTCTGAAAATCAATCCGCCTGTCACTGCTGTAAAGAACCATATCCTGCCTGATATAAGAATTCATGTATTTCCATTCCATATGAACCGTCATGCGAAGATTCCCTGTCTCTGTAATCTCGAATGCCGTAAGATCCGTAATTTCACGCATTTTCTCCTGATAGAAGATATCAATATCCCATGCGTCGTTGCAAAGAGGCTTGTCTTCGAATACCTGAAGCACGTTTCCTCTCTGCCCTTTTGCCAGTACGTCCCGCTCATAGGTCTTGTCATACAGCTTTATAATCTGTCCGTGTTGATTCAAGGAAATCTGATAGAACGGTGTCTCAATCTCTCTTCCATTGACGGTAAATACAGCGTCTGACACGCAATATTCTTCTTCCTTTTTATCCTGACCGCCGATTTTGGTTTCTGACGGAAGGTCCTCTTGTGTAAAGGCGTCAGTTTCCTGTGACCGCATCTCCCGTATAATGGTCCGGGTTCCCATTGCCGGAACACCTTTCACTTCTATATAGGTTACTCCATTTTCCTTCTGCGAAAGAAGTTCATTTCCTTCTGAATCCCTGTAGATACTCTCTCCGCAAATATCCTCCCCGCAGCTATCATCCGTACGCTTCACATCATCCGGCACGGCAACAATCTGATCCATGGTCCATCCGGAAGCATTGAACACGGTAAAGGTGTGTTCTTTTGGAGCAATGATATTGCCATATGACTCCTGTTCTACTTCACGGGCAATCCCTTCGATATATGCATAGTCCTTCTTAGAATCCTCATAAACCTCATGAATCGATGACCCCGGAATAATATCGTGGAACTGATCTGTCAGGATATGCTTCCATCCCTTCGTAAGTTCTTCCTGCTTTGCATGACCTAGATCTCCTGACAGCAAAGCGTCCATCACCGTCAGCCATTCTGTCCTCCGGTAAAGCTGCTCCATCTTCCGGTTCATGCGTTTGTTATAAGCCTGGCTCGTATAAGTGCCCCTGTGATATTCCAGATACAATTCACCGTCCCAGGTATGTACATACTGGTCTGTATGCTCCACCGTATCATGAAGCTTTCGGAAATATTCCCCCGCAGTGGACATCTTAAGATTCGGCAGGCCCGGAATCTTATCGATTCTTCTACGGTATTCTAACATGTCACGGTTTACGCCGCCACCTCCGTCGCCGAAACCGAAGGAAATCAGCAGATCCTTGTTCATCTGCTTTTCACTGTATGCATCCCACACGCCTTTGACCGTCCGGGGAAGCAGTTTCCCGTTGTAGGTATAGAACCAGGAATCCCGTTCGTTCCACGGCTCTGGTGTCGTGATGAAGTGTGTCAGGATCTCACTGCCGTCAATTCCTTTCCACATAAATGTATCGTGGGGCATACGGTTGTACTGGTTCCAGCTGATCTTTGTAGTCATAAAAGTGTTGATACCGGCCTTTTTCAAGATCTGCGGAAGCGCCCAGGAATAGCCGAACACATCCGGGAGCCACAGGTATTCTACATCCTTGCCGAATTCATCCTTGATGAATTTGCTTCCAATCAAAATCTGTCTCGTAAGGGATTCTCCGCTTGTCAGGTTGCAGTCGGCTTCCACCCACATACCGCCGTCAGTCTCCCAGCGTCCTTCCTTCACTCTTTTCTTAATATTTTCATAGATGTCCGGGAACTCTTCTTTCATGTATTCATACAACTGCGGCTGTGTCTGCAGAAAGATATACTCCGGGTACATTTCCATCAGACGGAATACGGTGGAAAAAGAGCGGGAACATTTTTCCCTTGTGTGCTTTAACCGCCACAGCCATGCCACGTCAATATGGGTATGTCCGACACAATACACATTAATCATGGATTGCTTATCCATAGAATCGATTCTTTGATTCAATTCATCGTCTGCCTGGTGTACCGACTCATAAAAAGCTTCACTGCCGGGATAAGACCAGTCGATGAGACGAAACGCGCCGTCAAGCGCCTTGCGAAGCTCATGCTGCACCGGATTGGTTCCGTCAAGCTCTTCTAATGTCTGCCATACCATCGATGACATGTAATAGAAATCATCGACCTTCTCATCCAGCCATGCCAGGTCGGCACGTGCAATCCGGTGCTCCTGCTCTGTCGGAACTCCTCCGCCCTCTAAGCCCGACCACAGGCGGAAAGTTACGTCTACAGTCGTCCCGCAGAGAGCCTCGTCAAAAAACACTTCCTTGTGGTTTACGTCTACTCCCTGATACATCTCTCCGTTTACATAGATCATAGATTCAAAACCGGAATTATTCCCCGCACCGGTATTGCCATAATCGAAGATGCCGACTACCTTCTTTCCTTTCCATTCGGCAGGAATCGGAATGTCTTTGTGCAGCCAGAGAAAACGGTCGCGCCCTTTCCATGTCTGTCCTACTTCTAACGTGTTCCATTCACTATTCCCTTCCGGAAGCTTCGGGTTCACCACTCCCTGGTTCTCTTCTGCTGCCGCAAAGCTTTTTAATTCAATGATATCTCTGTATCTGTATTGCTCAATCTCGCTGATGCGGTTCTCTAATTTTCTGTCTGTCAAAAACATAATATCCTCCTTGAGATTATGATATACGAACTTCTTTTTATAGAAATTATTCTATTATGGACAGCGGTATTTTTCAATTTGAAGAATTCTAGTTTTGATGTACATTATCTACTTCTGATTGATAAATGCTATCAATCCCGTTTTATCAACGTAGATTCCCTTTCTGACAGAAGTAAATCCTGCATTTCCTACATTCAGATAACTCCCCATGTCTTTTGCGCTCCCTTCCAATGCCAAATCACCTGTTTTTAGTTTATCGCAGCACTTTTTACCCGTCAAGTCATTGTTGAATTTACAGAGGTCTCATGCTATTATGATACCGAGACGGTATTGTTTGTATGCAAAAGCATAACTTTGGGACTTGTAGAAACATGAGGAGGTGTAGCTGCAATGGGAAAAATATTTAATGTAAACGCAGACTGTCACCCTGATCTGCACTATATGGTTGATTTAAAAGACCGGCTTGGTAAAATCAAGAAAATGGTAGATGCCGGACAGTATTTTACAATAAACCGTGCAAGGCAATACGGAAAGACCACAACACTGCTTGCCCTGGCAGAATACCTGCAAAAAGATTACATTGTTGTAAGCCTCGATTTCCAACTATTCAGCGCCGGCACCTTTAAGACAGAAAACACATTCTCACTGTCCTTCGCAAAGGCTTTTGCCAAAGCCTGGAAAGAATATAACACCTCGTGTCCAGACGTGATTTCCCAAAAACTTGAACTATTGAATACGGCTGTTTTTGAAAAAAAAGAAGACTTTGGACTTCAAGAATTATTTGAGCATCTATGCGGTCTTTGCCGCGATTCTAAAAGCCCCGTTGTTTTGATGATCGATGAAACAGACAGCGCAGCGGACAGTCCGGTATTCCTGGATTTCCTCAGTCAGCTCAGGGGATACTATATTCAGAGAAGACGAAACCCTATTTTTCAATCCGTCATTTTAGCCGGAGTATACGACATTAAGAACCTGAAGCACCGATTTGTGAAGAACAGCGAACGAACATACAACAGTCCATGGAATATTGCGGCTGATTTTCTGATAGATATGAATTTTTCCAAAGAAGAGATTGCCGGAATGCTTATACAATATGAGGCAGACTATCACACCGGAATGGATATTGAATTGATTGCCTCATTGCTCTATGATTATACCTCCGGTTACCCTTTTCTGGTATCCAAAATCTGCAAGCTGATAGATGAACATGTAGCAGAAAGCGAGAATGCTCCAGACAAAAGCACAGCATGGACAAAAACAGGTTTTCTGGAATCCGTCAGCCTGTTATTGACAGAAAAAAACACATTGTTTGAATCACTTGCAAACAAATTGACAGACTATCCTGAACTTAGGAATATGTTGTATTCCATGCTATTTACCGGTAAAACCATTCCCTATACTCCTTTGAATCCTGCTATCTCCATTGGAGAAATGTTCGGTTTCATAAAACCTCAAAATGATATGATTGTAATCGCAAACCGGATATTCGAAACACTTTTATACAACCTTTTTCTCTCAGACGAATTGTTAGACAATAAGATGTATGACGCAGCACTAAATGATAAGAATCAGTTTATCCAAAACGGACACCTGAATATGCGCATGGTTTTAGAAAAATTTGTCGAACATTTTGACGACCTGTATGGCGACCAGGACCAGACGTTTTATGAAGATGACGGAAGGCGGTATTTTCTCTTATATCTTCGCCCTATCATCAATGGGACCGGCAATTATTATATTGAAACACAGACCAGAAACAAAGAACGTACCGACATTATTGTAGACTATAGGGGTGAACAATTTGTGATAGAGTTAAAGCTCTGGCGGGGAAATTCTTATCACACCAGAGGCGAAACCCAATTACTGGATTATCTTGATTATTATCATTTGGATAAGGGTTATATGCTCAGCTTTAATTTTAACAAGAAGAAACAGATTGGCGTTCAGGAAATCATTCTTGACGGTAAGATTCTGGTGGAAGCAGTGGTCTGACTGCTTCCACTTTCCTACATATACATTTGTCCTATTTACATTTCTTTATCTCATATCCGCAGTAATCCAACACCAGTTCACTGAACATGGCATTCGCCCATGAAAACCATTCTCTTGTATATCTGGTATCGTCATCCGCATGGAATCCTTCATGCATCAATCCTGTCCCTCCGTCTGTCTCTGAAAGCCTGTGGAGGATCTCAAGCTTTTCTTCCTTCGTCTTCGCTGTCAGTCCTTCCATGGCAAGAGCAATATGCCAGATATATCTGACCGGCGTATGGGGGCTTCCGATGCCTGCTGCCTTGCTGCCTGCATAATAATACGGATTGGCCTCGCTTAAGATCAACCTTCTCGTATTTACCGCAATCTCTTTATCCCTGCCCTGATATCCCAGATATTCCATAGAAAGAAGACTTGGAACATTGGCGTCGTCCATCAGGTGATACTGGCCGTATCCGTCCGCCTCATATGCATATACCTTTCCGAATCCTTCTGTCTTCGTCACTCCATAACTCTCGATTCCTTCATAGATTTCCTCCCGCAGCGCTTTCGCCTCATTCTTAAGGCTAAGATCGTGAAAAATCTGCTCTGCGATTTCCTCCAGATATCCGAGCACAACAACCGCAAACATATTCGACGGCACCAGATATCCATATGTACACGCATCGTCACTGGGACGGAATCCCGACCAGGTCATGCCAATACCTGATTTTACCAAAGTGCCCCTGCCGTCTCTGGAAAGAGTATCCGTATAATAGGTATCCCGTCTCACAAAATGATAGGGCGATTGTTCTTCGTGATATTGTTCCGTACGGAATACCTTAAGAATCTTTTCTGCTCCTGCCTTAAATGTTTCGTCAAAATGTTCCGTACGTCCGGTATTTTTCCAGATCAGATACGCAAACTGCAGCGGATAGCAAAGGGAATCCACTTCATACTTTCGCTCCCACACCCATCCGTTCATCTCTGTCTCGTCATGCTCCCAGCAGTTCCCGTTCTCTTCCTCATTGAACGCATTGGCATACGGATCAATCCCGATGTACATAAACTGCCGCTTTGACAGACCCACCAGAATGTCGGCAATCTCCGGTTCCTCCTTCGCGGCAATCAGGTATGGGCGAAGCTGCGCCACTGAATCCCGAAGCCACATCGCCGGGATATCTCCTGTAATCACGTAAGTCGTCTGGTCTTCTTTCCTTTTTACCGTGGTATCCAAAGTATTGGTATAACAATTCTGAAACATCTCAAAAAGTTTCGGTTCGTCTTTTAGTTTTTCTTTCACTGTCTGAAGTATCCGCTCGATTGAGCGGTACTGATGCTTTTGTTCCATTGCCTGTCCCTCCATATTGCCTGATATACTTCATATACTTCCAGAATATTTTCCAGCTGCGCGGTTTGATGTTCTAAAGATTATCCACCCCATTTATTCAGTTGGAATATTTTTTGAATTGTAACATCATCGATACATGGAATACAAGGGACTTTTCATCATAAGAAGAATATGTTCAGTAAAACAAGAAAAATTAGATTTACAAAATTACTACTATATAGTATAATCCTATACAGGAGGAATTATCTTATGGAAACTCAGGCAGGCAATACTATTTCCCAGATTAAGCGTCTCAGCGACAGGATCTTTGAGCGGATTCTGGCGGAAAAGAGCATTGATGCATTTAACGGCGCACAGGGAAGAATACTCTATGTTCTATGGCAGACAGAATATATTTCCTTACGGGAACTCTCCGATAAAACCGGACTTGCCCCTACGACGCTTACAAGTATGACCGACCGCATGGAAGCATCAGGATTAATCAGCCGTATCCCGGACAAACGCGATCGCCGTAAAACTCTGCTTACACTGACAGATAAGGCCAGAGAATTAAAACCGGATTATACAGACGTATGTACCCGGATGACGGATATCTCTTATGCAGGTTTTACCAAGGAGGAACTCCGTCAATTCGAAACGATGCTTGACAGAATTCTTGATAATCTGAAACAGTATACCTGTAATTCCTCATACGAGCGAAAGGAGAACTAATTATGAACGCAGAAGTAAAAGATTATGTAGTTGAGAAGGTAAATGCATTGATGCAGGCACATTCCTGCTGTGCGGAGGCAAAAGAAGCCGCGCAGAACTGGCTTGACGCCCTTGGCACTGACAAAGAGGCTGACGCCGCAAAGAACCTGATTGCAGAACTGGAAGAAGACATTATGCCGATCGACGGCCTGATTGGATTTGCAGGGTCTGAAGCCGGCGCACAGGTATTCGGCGCTGAGAAAGCAAAGGACGTACTTGCCCATGCAGAAGAGATTAAGGCTGCCGGCGCAAAGTATTGTGACTGTCCTGCATGTGCGGCATGTGAAGCGATTCTTGCAAAGAAGGATGATATTTTGTAATTCTTATTATATCATTTCATCCGGTTCACAAGTTCACAATCATGTTTCTAATCCGCTAATCTGCACGGTTAGCGGATTTTTCTAAGGAATTGTAAGCGAAGAAATATATAAAAAATTATTACTGGAGAAATTGGAAGTAAATATGGGCATGATTCTGGAAAATATAGTCGCTCAGATGCTGGCCACAAGCGGGCATAAGTTATACTTTTACTCCAATCCCGCTCGTACAGACGCATCATCCCGCATGGAAATCAACTTCCTGATTGCAAAAAATAAAAGCAGCAATCGACATAATATTTCGCCAATCGAAGTTAAATCCAGTAAAAATTATACGTTGTCCTCGCTCAGAAAATTTATAGAAAAATATCACGAACAGTTATACATTCCTTACGTTCTTCATACATCCGATCTAAAAGAAGAAAATGGAATCGTATATCTGCCGCTTTACATGACCCCTTTTCTTTCATGTTGACTTAAGGAACGCTCCATTAATTGGACAGAACTTTTCTCGCCAATAACATGGGAGATACCCTGGCTGATTATGCCTCGTCTGGGATTTTCTTTTGTAAAGCATGAAAGTAATTACTATACTCTGCGGAAAACAGTGATAAGTTCAATTGCTTCACCCTTGATCTCTGCAAAAATATCTCCATTCATCTTATGCATAAGCTGCCTGCAGATATACAGGCCAAGCCCGCTCCCTTCCACCTTTTCAGAATTTTTTCCGCGCCAAAAGCTTTCGAAGATATGCGGCAGTTCCGATTTATCGAGTGTGCAGCCGCTGTTTCTTATCGAAACAAATACTCCCTCGTCATCATCAGGGAAAAGCAGCTCGATTCTTTTTCCGTCGCCGTATTTCATTGCATTTTCTATCAAGTTCTGCATCACCTCGACACCTCGGTCAAGATCACCGAAAAGCAGGCAGTTGTGATATTCCCCGATTATAAATTCGGTCTTGACAAGCGCTAATTTATCACTGTAATATGCCGCAATTTTTTGTATCAGATCTGCCAGATAAAACTCCCCGTTGTCCACTTCAAGGCTTAGAAACTCTTCACGGGAAGCCGTGATGATCTGCGAAACATAGCCCTCGATCTCATCTGCCTTATCGTTTATCTTTTCGGCAATTTCACGCTGTTTTTCCGTATCAGAATACAGGCTTTTCGACAGCGCTTTTGCGTATAATTTTATGGCGGAAAGCGGTGTTTTGATATCGTGCGAAAGGGATAGCAGAATCGTTTTCTTCTCCTTTTGCAGTTCAAGCTCCCGTCTCTTCTGTTGTTCCATTTTTTCGCGCAGCAGATCGACTCCCCACATAAATTTACCAAAAAAACGGTTCTCATTTTCCTTAACCGGAACGATCAGGTTGCCTTTTGAAAGCTCATAAGGAACATTTTTCAACCGCTCAAAAGGACGTAGAATATTTTCACAGATATAGATTAAAATGATAAAAACGAAAATAGACATTACTGCCAGCGCCACATTTACCATAATCATAATTTTCGTATTTCCCATGTTGTTTCCGGCATCATAATCAAATCGGTACAATGTTCCATTAATTTTACGAATCGCATAATCACTGTCAGAATTGTAAAAATCTTCACTGAACGTCTCAATATGCTTCACATATTCACACTCTGATAAATCAACGTTTCTAAAACCATTTTTCTCGATCTGAAGAGCAATTCTATTTATTTCAACCCGATATGGTCTGCCGCTTTCTACAGTGTTCATATTTTTCAAAAATAAATTTGAACCAATAAAGATGATAGAAATGCAGATGAACGCCGACACCAATATTTTTCTGAAAGCTTTCATATATATCTGTACCCCACTCCCCAGACCGTCAGAATTTTCCGGGGATTTTTCGGGTCCTCCTCGATTTTCTGCCGCAGCCACTTTATATGAACCGTAAGGGTCTGCTGTTCGGAAAAGCTGTCGCTGCCCCAGATCGTATTGAAGATATATTCCTTAGAAAGCGTACGTCCCTTGTTTTCGATCAACAAGGTCAACAGGTCGAACTCCTTCGCCGTCATCTCAATCGTCAGATTATTTCTGACTACCGTGCGGTTTATCTTATTGATCCTGAGATCGCCGTCAATCAGTCCGTCTGCTGAATATCTACGCTTAAAAATACCTCCGATCTTCGCAAGCATGATGTCAATATCATAAGGCTTTTCTATGTAATCATCTGCGCCGAGATTCAGTCCCAGCAGTTTATCATCTTTGCTCGTTTTCGCACTTACAATCAGTATCGGCGTATTGCTCTGTGCGCGGATTTTTTCACAGATTGAAAATCCATCCTCGCCCGGCAGCATGATATCAAGCACGACGAGCCTTGCGCCGTATTTTCCATACAACGACAAGGCTTTCCCTGCATTTTCGGCGACAGACACCGTATAGCCTTCCGCGCGCAGAAAATCACACAGTATCATTGCCAGTTCTTTGTTATCCTCAACGATCAAAACATCTATCAAACTATCACCAACCCATTTCTATCAGCCATCCGTTGAGCGCCCGTTCACGGTCGCGCAATTTTAACTTGTCATATTTTCCCAATATATACTCGCCTTTTATGTTTCCATCAACAATATACAGGCTTCTTGTACATTTTGCGGCAACCTTTACATCATGAGTAACCAGCATGATCGTCACGCCTTCGTTATTATTAAGCCTGACAAGCTCCTCCATAACCTCATCCGAAGAAGCACGGTTTAATGCACCTGTCGGTTCGTCAGCGAAGATCATCTTCGGCTGGTTTATCATACTCCGGCAGATACATGCGCGCTGCAGTTGTCCGCCGGAAACCTCGTTGATATCGTTGTTCGCGACCTCGATGATCCCAAGTTTGCGCATTAATTCACAGCCTCGCTCCACCGTCGTTTTGCGATTTTCCTTAATCTTATCCGACTGACATGCAGGAAGAATAATATTGTCCAGAATCGAGAGATTTCTAAGCATATACATCTGCTGAAAGATAAATCCCATTTCATTAAGCCGAAGAGCCGCAAGTTCCTTTTGGTCTGATTTTGAGATGCTTTTGCCGCAGAATTCCACCTCGCCGGCGGTAATATGATCCATTCCCGAGACTGCATACAAAAGTGTAGATTTCCCTGACCCCGAAGGCCCCATAACCGCAACCATCTCACCCTCACAAACCGCGAAATTCACATTTTTCAGGACGTTATTCTGCCTTTTATTTACCACATAAGTTTTGCAGAGGTCTTTCACTTCAAGAATATTAGCCATAATCCTTCTCCTTTATTCGATATTAGACATTTCCGACGCTGCAATTCTCCTTAATCCCTGTGCCGAGACAAACGCTGCGAAAGACGTTACTGCAAGAACAATAAGCGGGAAAACAACATAAACTTCAACTACTTTAATCTCATACTTAATGCTGTATGCACCCATCATATGAAAAATCGGCGTAATGATCAGCGTTGACAGTGGTGAAGAGAGCAACGCCCCAAAAATCACAGATGTGAAAAGCACAATTCCGATACGCAGGGTCTGCCATAGAATAAGAGAATGATCTTTAAAGCCGATTGCTTTCAACAGCGCAATCTCACTCTTTTCCTTGATAATAAAACTCTTCACCATAAGTACAGTCACAAGAGCGTTAATCCCGAAGACAATGAATAAGATCAATACCTTCAAACGGTCGAGCTGCCCGGCAACATCACCGATCATATAGCCGATATACTCGCCGGAGGTGTATATCTTTGCATCAGTATAAAGCCTTTCAAGCAATTCTTTCCGCCTTGCAAGTTCCGCCTTATCCGGGTTATCCTTATAATTCACCTGAATCCCGAAACTGCCCGCCGCATAGCCGTAATCAAGCCCGGCGTCCGGATGAAAGCGCACTCCCTCGCCCATATTATTCATGCTCTGATTAATCGCGGTTACGATATACTTCTTTGTATCTTCGCCCACCTTGATCTCTACGCTGTCTCCAATCTCTGCGCCGATCTGCTCCGCCGTAAGATACGTTAACGCAACCTCGTGGATATTCTGCGGAGGCGTTCCTTCCAGATAAACATACATATCTGTCGTTACCTCGCCCATTCCCTGAAAAG
>CANSLW010000076.1 GCA_947647815.1 uncultured Dorea sp.
GTGTAGCTCAGTTGGTAGAGCACTTGACTTTTAATCAAGTTGTCCCGGGTTCGAATCCCGGCACGCTCAGTAAAAAATCCCCGAAAATCTTGTTTTGCAAGGTTTTCGGGATTTTTTTTATCTAAAAATATATTAGATTACCTTATACTGAGGATATTATGAGACATTATACGTCTCAATATTACATGAATATTATTGATTTTCAATTTCTCATTTGTTTTGTATAAGAAGAGAAATTTGTATTCAAGATCTTTTCAATTGACTGCAATGAATTATTATCTGCCGCATTATTCAGTAATCTGCTTTTTCTATTTGCATGTAAGAATGGAATCTTACAATATCTAATAATATCAGAGGCGTTGTTAATATTACATTCTTTCAAAATAACATCTGGACAAGTAAAGTAATAAGCAAATACGTTACATTTTTCAATATTCTCAGGACAATCAGAGTAATGAAATATGTCTGGTTGATTTTGCAGTTTTCCGGATTTTACAAGATAAAGCAGTTTGGATATTGTCCAACGTATATCAGGATCAGGCAGCTGTTCATCATATAAGATTATACAATGTTTTGTTTCACTGACATATATAGCAACTCCATCACCTGTTTCATAAAAAAAGTTTTTATTATACCCGAGTTTCTGAATAATAAACTGCAGTGGAAGAATGTATATAGATGAATTAATGAGATGAGTAAATTCAGAAAGAACAGGTAAACTTCGTTCATTAAGATCTATTAATGTACTGTAAGCGGCAAATTTGATATTGTATTCTTCTTCTTTTGTTAATTTTTCTCTTTTGGAAAAACGCATACATTACTCCACCGTTAAGAAGTATATATACATTTTAGCATCGTATTGTAGATAGAAATAATAATTTAGTTATTTTCTATCATGCCTTTTTTATACGAGGCTGCTCCAGCGCTTTTTCAATTGCAGTAAGATCTTCTTTAGTTAGAATAGATTCAGATAACCCTTTTCCTGTTGTTGGTTTCAAATATTCTGTATCCTCATAAACAGAAATATCTGAAGCAGATGATATTGCTCCAATGCAACGCTTATACTCTTCATCTAATAAAAAATCAATAATGTATTTTCCATGTGTATCTAATTGACGATATTTTTTTATATGGTTAAGTTCCATGATAGTAATGGTATTTGTCTTTTTTGAAATGTTAGCGACATCTTGAAAAATGTAGTTAGCATCAACTTTTAGAACTTCAAAGAGCTTATACAGTATGGCTTCTTTTGGGTGGCTGGTCTCTTTCTCATAATTTGTAATAGCTGATCCGGTTACTCCGACCAGGTTGGCAAGTTCGGCCTGGGTCAGTCCCAGATTTTCTCTCGCTTCTTTTATTCGTTTACCTATTCCCAATATATTCACCTTCTTTCTTAATTTGAATAGTGTATATGTATCAAGATAACTATACATCATAATTCTTGAAAAGTAAATATAATATATCAAGAAACTTTAATATTTTAAATAATACAAAATGTCGGAAAAGATTAATGCATAACGATGAATTTTACCATATGCTATGCATTAATCCTTTCCGACACCTCTTGTTTCTATTAATTGAACATCAGGAGGCCAGATGTTTTTTGTCCTTGTTGTTCCATCCTTTTTTTCTGTAATAAAATAGTAATGTTTTGTAATGTCTGTTGGTGCGTCAGTTCCTGAATTTTCTTAACAATATCAGTGTCACCCATACGGCTTTCGGCAGCTGTCAGGTTAACAGAAGCATAATCATTGTAATTAATTGCATGATCAAGAGCATTGGATTGTGCACCAAGAGTACTTCGATTGCTGGTAACCTTTGTTATAGCATTATCAATTGTACGCAGATCAAAATTCTTAGTAACATCAAAGTCTGCAATTCCGAGAGCCTGCAGTGTTGAATTAGTAGAATTATTGACAGTAACAGAACTACCGTCGCCGTCTGCTATGAGTTGAATTCCTCTATCCTGACTGCCATCTAATACGTGCATTCCATTGAATGTAGTCTGAGTCGCAACATGTTCAATATCCTGTTTTAACTGGTTAATCTCTTTCTGAATATCTGCTCGATTAGAGACATTCAGAGTTGCTGTATTAGAAGCACGAAGAGCCAATTCCCGAATTCTTTGGAGAGAATCTGTTATACTGCCTAATGCTGAATCAGTTACATTCAACATATAATTTCCTATTGAGAGATTATTTGTACCCGTATTGTATCCTGTAATCTGAGATTTTTGCTTTTCTGTAATAGCCAGATCAGAAGCACCATTGGCTGCTGACGTCAGTCTGTTCCCACTTGCAATCTGACCATACAGATAGGGAGAAGTGGTGCTGATTCTATTTATTCCAGAGATACCGCTCATACTATATACCTCCTTGTATAATTATAAAAATGTAATGTTATTATAAATATCGTTCATAATATGAAAAAGATTACCATTATTTTGATATTAATTATATACATCAATTAATAAAAAGAGGTTGTCTCATTTGGTGACAACCTCTTTTTACTAAATCTTCCGGCCAGAAGCAATATTTTCTACAACATACCGAGATAAGCCGCGCACAGCTTCATAGTATTCATTATTCCTTTGATATGTGTCCGTTCCATTCCATGTGAAGCGTGCACTCCGGGTCCAATCAGGGCAGCGCGGGTATCGTATCCGGCTTTCCACAAAGCGCCTGCGTCCGAATTATATCGTGGGTAGATATCGGTAACAGCGTCAATCTGGTGTTCTTTAGAGAGACTCATGAGACGGCAGGTCATCTCCCTGTCATATGGTCCCAGAGTATCCTTTGAACAAATAGATACCTGTTCTTCTGTACAGCTTAAGTCAGAGCCGACACAACCCATATCTACAACAAGCAGTTCAGAGATATCTCTGGGCAGTGTTGCGCCGCCATAGCCGATTTCTTCATGTGTAGAGAAACAGAAATAACTCTTCTTTGCAGGCTTGATATTCTGCTCTTTCATAATCTTAAGCAAAGTAATCAAGATGGAGGCGCAGCCTTTATCATCGATGAATCTTGATTTTAAGAAACCGCTTTCCGTAAATGTAGTCTTTGGGTCATAGCACACGAAATCGCCTGGACGGATGCCAAGAGATTCTACGTCTTCTTTGCTATGTACAATCTCATCAATTCGTACAGCCATATTCTGGTCATCTCTTGGACGTGTCGATGCATCTGCAAAGACATGGATCGCAGGAGATAAAGACAGAATAGTTCCTGTGTATATCTTTCCTTCCAGTGTGTGGATCCGGCAGTATTCTCCATCCAGAGTAGGAAGGATAGGAGATCCGATAGCCGTAAGCATAAGATAGCCCTCTGATGTAATGGAGCGCACCATGAGTCCAAGCGTATCAATGTGTGCAGATAAAGCGACAGATTCATCGTTGTTTTCGCCTTCTACGGGGACGATAACATTTCCTATATTGTTGCGGTATGCAGAGTAGCCCAGTTCTGATACTGTATCAAGTACATACTGTGCGGCACGGTCTGTAAACCCGCTTGGACTGTCAATTGCGAGCAGAGAACCGGCGGTTTTGATGAGAAAGTCCTGATGCTGTTCAAAGTTCATAAAATAAACCTCCTGAAAAAATATTTATTGTTGCAATTGATAAGTAAATGTGTTATATTGATAAAAACAAAGTATATTGTTAACAATCTACAATAAAACAATCAAAATGTCAAGTCATAACCTGTATAAAATTACTAATAAAATAAAATATAAAAATTATAATATAAGCTCCGAATGAACTGATCACTCATTTGGTGAGACATAACAAAAGTAATTTAGAAATACAGAAGCTATGACGTATGGCACAATGGAAGGAGAAATGGATGGGAACTCTCATATCAAGTACTCAAGGATTATTATTTGTTATATTATTAATGGTAGCATTTTCCCTTTGGCTTCAGAAATATAAGGTATGTAGGTCATTGGGCCCGGTACTTACGGTTGTAGTTATTGGTATTGTTCTTTCTAATACCCATATCGTACCTATTTCACATGAATTGTATGACTCTATTTCTACATACTGTGTACAGGCAGGTATCTCAATCTGTCTGTTAAGCATGAATGTTACAGAGCTTAAGAAACTGAACAAAGAGCCAGTTATCGCTCTTGTTTCTGCAATTGCATCTGTATGTGTTGTTGCAATTATCCTTGGTATTATCTTTGCACCGAGAATTATTGAGGGATGGAAAGTTGCAGGTATGTTCGTAGGAACTTATACAGGCGGTACTCCGAACTTAACGGCGATTGCAACTGGTGTGGACTGTTCAAGGGAAACACTGGCGGCGGCGAACGCAGCAGATTATGTAGTATCTACACCTCTTATGGTAGCGATGTTTGCAGCGCCTGCGTTCTTCAAAGCTTCTAAGAAATGGAATAAGTTATGGCCATATTCATTTAAACCGGAAGAACTTGATGACGGCGAGACAGAGCCATTGATGGCTGACAAGAAGTGGGCAATCAAAGATATTGCATGGCTTCTGACTATCGGTTTTGGCGTAGCATTTGTTACAACGATGATTGCACAGAGGATATTCCCAGATACGTTCTGGAAAGCAGGAAGACTTCTTATGGTAACGACAGTTTCTATCTGTCTGGCTCAGTTGAAACCAATTAAGAAACTTCGTGGTAATCTGGACCTTGGACTTTTCATCTCATTGTGCTTCCTGGCAACAATTGGATTCGCAGTTGACCTTAAGCAGTTTATCGGATCAGCATTTTTGATGACATTGTATGTATTCTTTATGTTGATTGGATGTACGGTACTTCATTTCCTTATATGTCGTCTGTTCAAGATTAAATATGAATATGTACTTCTTTCAATGGTTGGATGTATTGTAGACGGACCAACGGCATCTCTGACAGCTGCAGGTGGTAACTGGAAATCATTGATCAACGTAGGATTGATTATGGGGGTAATCGCAGGAGCCTGCGGAAACTATGTCGGTATCTTTGTCGCCTATGCTGTAAAGGCAATATGCGGATTGTAGGTATCGGCGGATAAGATTTTCAGAAATGTAGCAAGTGAATTCCGGATATACTGAGGTCGGTATAAGGAAAATATGAGGACAGCCTTTCGCGAGGAAAATCGTGAAAGGCTGTTTTTATATACCATTGTATGCAAATAGTCAGTGGCAGGTTGTTTGTATATCAGTGTAAGCGAAATCACTGTCAGCAGCAGTCATTTTTATATTATTAATTTAATATATTATAATTTTAGATAAAGTTAAGATAAAGTTCTATAAGAAATATTTCCACAATAGCCATTCTTGTGATAGAATAAGAAAATACTGAACATATGAGACATATTTTACGACGGTCAGTTTATTAAAAAGATATACAGTCGGAATATACAAAGAAAAGGAATGACTTATGGGTAAATTAAGATTCAAGACATTACGTGAAAATGTAGCCGAGGAGATTCGTCTGAAGATATTAAATCAAGAACTGACGCCGGGAATGCGGATTATTGAACAGGAGTTATCTGATGAGATGGGAGTCAGCCGGGGACCGATACGGGAGGCACTCAGACAGTTAGAGCAGGAAGGGATGGTTGAGTACAGGCGGAATGCAGGGTGCTCTGTGCGGAAAGTTACCATGCAGGATGTATATGAGACATATCTGCTCCGTTCTAATTATGAGGTTCTTGCTGTCCATCTGTATCATGCACAGTTTACGGATGAAGATATTGAGAAGATGGAGGAAGCGCTGGAATTTATGAAGAGCCTGACTATAGACAACTATAGCAGAGTGGTAGCTTATGGAAGTATGCTGCATGGCGTCATAATCGAAAAAGCAGGGCTTGCGCGCCTGACAAAGGCATGGGCAGATTTGGAATATGGTGAGATATTCAGTTGTAATGCTGGTTATACAGATAAGCAGTCAGTAATAGCGAGACAGTACCCTATACATAAAGAACTGATAGAGATCTGCAAGACCCGGGATGAGGAGATAATCTGTCGTGCGATAACAGATCACTATATGCTGACTGTTAAGAGGCTTGAAAAAATGCAGCAAAAATTCTAGCAATAGGAATGAAAGAAGTTATATCGTAAAGAAATGACGAGATTTTTATCGTATGGTTTCATATGCGGTAAAGATCTCTTTTTTGTACAGGATATATACTATGGGGAGAAAGAATATCTGTCAGAATGTAAATCCAGAAGTATAGGAGACTGTATACTTTGAAATATGGGAAAGATAATAGTAAAGAGATTTTAGGGAGGTTCTTATGGAATTAAGTAAAGAAACAGTAAGGAGAATAAGAGGGCTGATTATATTCACGGCGCTTGTTATTGCATGTTTATGGAAATATGACGTGGTAGGCAGTGTGCTTGCCTTTGTATTTCACGTGATATTTCCTTTTGTTCTGGGAGGAGCAATCGCCTTTATCTTGAATGTGCCGATGAATTTTGTGCAGCGCCATCTTTTTGATGAAGGACGGATAAAAGGGAAAATGTATATGCAGAAGCTGGCGCGTCCGGCAAGTATGATGATTGTAGTGTTTGGTGTGGTTGGTATCGTGGCACTTGTGATGTTTGTGCTGATTCCCCAGTTGGGGACTACTTTTGCTAATCTGGGTACCAGTATTCAGGAATTTATTCCTAAGCTTCAGGAGTGGGCGCAGGAGATATTTCATAATAACCGAGATATCATGAAGTGGGTGGATAGTCTGGAATTTGACTGGAATAAAATCATGGAGACTGGAATTGATTTCTTTAAAAATGGCGCCGGAAGCGTGCTGGATTCGACGATTACGGCGGCGAAGAACATTGTGAGCGGTATCACTACATTTTTTATTGCATTTGTATTTGCAGTCTATATCTTGCTGCAGAAAGAGAAATTAGGGATTCAGGCAAAAAAGGTTCTGTTTGCATTTGTCAGGAGGGGACGCGCGGAGGCTGCACTTGAAGTGTTGTCTCTGACTTATAATACATTCTCAAGTTTCCTGACAGGGCAATGTGTGGAAGCGATTATACTGGGGAGTATGTTTGTTGTGTCAATGGCGGTACTGAGGCTTCCGTATGCATTGCTCATAGGAATTGTGATTGCTTTTACCGCATTGGTTCCGATATTTGGAGCGTTTGTCGGATGTGCGGTCGGAGTATTTATGATATTTATTGAAGATCCGGTCAAAGCATTGATATTCGTTGTGCTGTTTCTTGTGTTACAACAGGTGGAAGGTAATCTGATCTATCCGCATGTCGTGGGAAATTCCGTGGGGCTGCCTTCTATATGGGTGCTGGCAGCAGTCAGCATCGGAGGAAGTCTGATGGGTGTGGTTGGAATGCTGGTGTTTATACCGATGGTATCAGTTATATATGCACTATTCAGGGAAGTAGTGTATTTAAAATTAAAGCAGAGGGAGATAACTCCGCAGGAAATTGAAGAGATGTAAGATGAGTAATAGAATCTAAGAAAAGAGGATAGATATTGATATTATCTATCCCCTTTTGTATTATTAATATAAAATTATCCGAAGTATCTCTTAAGAAGTCCTTCAAATGCTTTTCCATGTCTTGCTTCGTCACGAGCCATCTCATGAACTGTATCGTGAATAGCGTCAAGGTTAGCAGCTTTCGCTCTCTTAGCAAGATCAAACTTACCAGCTGTTGCTCCATTCTCAGCGTCAACTCTCATCTCAAGATTCTTCTTGGTGCTGTCTGTTACAACTTCGCCAAGCAGTTCAGCAAATTTAGCAGCGTGCTCTGCCTCTTCGTAAGCAGCCTTCTCCCAGTAGAGACCGATCTCCGGATATCCTTCTCTATGAGCAACTCTTGCCATTGCAAGATACATACCAACCTCTGAGCACTCGCCCTCGAAGTTAGCTCTTAAGTCAGCGATGATGTCCTCGCTTACACCTTTAGCTACGCCTACTACATGCTCTGCAGCCCATTCTCTCTCACCAGTCTGCTCTTTGAACTTGTCCGCTCCAACACCACATACTGGACATTTCTCTGGTGCGGAATCTCCTTCGTGAACATAACCACAGACTGTACAAACAAATTTTTTCATAGCAAATCTCTCCTTTTCTTATTGATAATATTTTATATTTTTAATATCAGTAATAGTTACTAATATTAAATTATCACAGTTATTGATAAATGTCAATCACTATTTTCTAGTTTTTCCACTTTTTAGATTCGCATTCTCTACAGATTCCATAAAATAGTGTGGTATGTGACAAGATAGTACCCTCAAAGCAGCGGTCGGCTAATTTGTTGACTTCTTGTATATGTTGTTCATCTAGTTCCAGATCGGATACTTTTCCACATGATCTGCATACAACATGATAGTGAGGATTGACATGGCCGTCAAAGCGGTCTCCGCCATCAGGAGTAGATATCTTGATGGCATCTCCCATATCGGCAAGCAGGTTCAGATTACGATATACTGTTCCGAGACTGATATTCGGAAATTCTTCTTTTATATGCAGGTATACAGTGTCTGCAGTAGGATGTTCCAAAGTATGGGACAGATATTCCTTGATTGCAGCACGCTGTCTGCTGTACTTCAAATTTGCCATCTATATTCTCCTTTCAATAATAATAATAATTACTATAATTGATATTAATAGTATAAAACAAGATATGATATATGTCAACGAATAATTCAAAAATGTAACAATTTGTAATATTTATATTTCTAAATATTGTATTATATGGAAGAATATACATGGAAAATGACGAAGAGTTTATGAATAAAACGGCTTGACATAAGCAATTTACATGATATAATAATAGCGTAACATATGTAACAATTCTGTAATATTTACAAAAGATAAGAAAACATAAAGGAGGGAGTTTATGGGTTCTATTCTTAAAAAAGGATTGTTCCTAGTTACTGCAACAGGAGCTATAACAGCATTTCCGTCTACGGCGTATGCTGCAGATACAGTAACCGACGATGTGATGCCGCAGATGGGAATTGAAGAGGTACTGAATAATTGTTACAATTCTGATCAGGAAATTGAAGTAGAAAATTATCTGGTGCCGACAGAGAAGGGTGAGTATTTAGATATGGCGTTTGCCAATGTTCAGTCGTTCCTCTATATAAGAAGCGAGCCAACGACGGAAAGTGAATGGGTAGGTAAGCTGTATCCTGATTATGCCGCGAAGATTCTTGGCCCGGTGGGAGAATGGACCAAGGTTCAGTCCGGCGAAGTAACAGGCTATGTGTATTCCGAATATATTATTATAGGAAATAACGCAGAGCAGAAAGCACAGGAAATGGTGCAAAGTTCCGAAGCCGAGAGTCCGGAAGAAGTATTTACTTATGCGGAATCCAAGGAAGAGGAGGAAGCAAGGCTCGCAAGAGAAGCCGAGGAAGCAGCAGAGAGAGCCAGAGAAGAAGCAGCTGCCAAAGCAGGTACAGGACAGGCTATTGTAGATTTTGCATGTCAGTTTATAGGAAATCCATATGTATGGGGTGGGACAAGCCTGACAAATGGCGCTGACTGTTCTGGATTTGTTCAGTCTGTATTCGCACATTTTGGTGTGAGCCTTCCGCGTACCACTTGGGATATGGAGCATGTAGGGACACCGGTCAGTTATGATCAGGCAATTCCGGGTGATATTATCCTCTACAGCGGACATGTAGGTATCTATATGGGAAATGGGCAGATTGTAAATGCCATTAACAGTGCAAAAGGAATCGGGATATTGCCAGCCACTTATTCAAGTATTATTACTGTACGAAGACTTATATAATATGATACTAGGGTTTCAAGGTTATTCATTTCATGCTTGCGTGAAAAAGTGTGACCTTGAAACCCTAGTATCATATTTATATGGATTATACAAAATGTTCAAAAATGTAAAAATATGTAATAAATTGTAAAATCGAATTTTCCAAGTTTTCCACAATAAAATAGCCGAAAAAGGTGGAAAAATAAGTGTTTTCAAGATTTTATCCACATTTTCCACATTAAAAGTGGCGAATTTGGGGGATTACTCAGAGGTACAAAAAGAACAAATGTTTTGTGAAGTTATAATAAAAATGATATTTTGTCGAAAAAAAAGGAAAAATGGGTTGACATCTGAGTCGTCAAATAGTTAGAAGAAATTAGAGAGAAATGTTTACACAATGATAAAAAACGATTATAATGGAAACACTGAAGAGAAAAGGAGGCATTATGATGGCACACGTTTCTAAAGATATGACATTTGGCCAGCTGCTGAATGAGTATTATGAGAAATGTCCGAAGGTTGTGGATGTTTTGGTAGAAGCCGGAATGGGATGTATTGGATGTCCTCATTCACAGATGGAATCTATTGAAGAAGGCGCAATCGGACATGGAATCGATCCAGATTTGTTAATCGAGAAGATCAATGCGACGATTAGTGCGACATTGAATGAATAATTTTCAATAGTGGACAAATAGAAACAGGCTGCCATGATCAATGAGATGTGGCAGCCTGTTTCTATTTGATATAGGTTTAATTAGTTTAGACAGATTTTCAGAGTATATAATTACGCTGTAATCTGAGCTGTCTGTCAAATCTGCGCAAGCTTCTGTACGGCATCTGCGGAGATAATCATATCACAGTGCTCCTCTAGAAATGCCAGGGTAGCGCCAGAAGAAGCTTCCAGGGAACCATACTCTGACAGCATATTACAGATGCGGTTGAAGTCCATTGCCGTATGCTTAGATTGTGTTAATGCCAGAATGTAGATATCCTCTTCAGTATCTTTATACAGGGTATTAGAACCGGTATATATTGTATTCAGAAGGCGTGCTGCTTTTAATACACTGTTCATCGTTGGGAATGAGAACAGGCGCAGAACATTCTTCGGAGGTTCTTCTTGCGTATCTTCTTTTCCATCCGATACAACGGAATTACTGATTTTTTCCTTTACTTTGTCAAGTAAGTCAAGTAATGTATCAGCGCCGTCCAGTTTATTCGGGAGAGATTTCTTCATGGTATCCCAATCACCTCCGGGTGAAGGCGCAAACTTGGAAAAGCGCGTATCGAGTTCCTCAGGATCCTCGACTTTTGTAATAATCAGCACGATTGAATCTGCAGAGGCTGGTATCGCCTCAATCATAAGAGGCAGGTCTTCCGCTTCAAAACCGAATTCAAATGCTGCTTGTTGCATCATATCGCGGAAAAGTGATTTAGCTTTTTCGGTTCCATAGGCCAATTCGCTTAACTGAAGATGTCGGGCAGCGAGATCGGCGCGCGTCAGTGTGCAGCGGATCTGATTGTCATTTATTTTTTCAATCTTCATATTCATCACTTCCTTCTAATGTAGTATAGCATAGAAAGCCAGGAATGTTCAATAAAATTAATATAAATTAAAAAAGTACTTGCGTAAAATTTTTGAATCAGCTATAATGACAATACTAGAAGATAGTTTTCCCCGATAACTACGTTCTTAGAACAAAGGAGGGAGAATTTCTTAATTATATTTTTTTGTATTATTTATTTTTAATGTTTTCACATTTCTTAGAGACATAATCTATGAATTTATCAGAGAAAGATCAGTAACGCATCAGAAAACAGCCGTTTCAGGCAATTTTCACATGGACTATTAACAGAGTTTTATTATATGCCAGGACTATCTTCTATTTTTATATGAGCTGTGGCATATTGAGGTCATTGTATCACGGCATCTCCTCTACGAATATATGCGAATGCAGCCGTAGTTATCATCTGGCATGGCAAGGAGGTTAGACTTGGGGGAGGAAGTTGACTTACAGCAGATGTTTAGAGAATTGACAGGATATGAGAAGAAACAGGTAGGCCTTGGGATAAATGGGATGCCTGCGAGCCCTATGCAGATTATTCAGGCTCATGTGGTACGAGAGGAGACAGCCTATATGAGGGATTATATACTGAATGATAAAGGTGATATTCAGGAGCTGTGGTTTAACAGTATTAACAAGGAACTAAGAGACCAGACTTAGAAAAGGAGCAAAATAAGTAAGAGAAATTAGCAGATACCCCGTAAAAAAGAAGAAAATGTCGAAATAAATGATGACGTGTGTCAAGTGTTTTGCTATAATAGGGTCGAGTAGGAGGTGCAGCATGGAACAAAAAGACAGGATAGGCCGCACAATTTCGGACCGCAGAGGGAATACGGCAGAGAATCGTGTTCCGGCAGGAGACCAGACACCAGGTATACAAAGAAGGCAGGGACAGGCTCTAAAGAAACGCCGGTTAGATGATACAGAGACCCAGAGGAAACGACAGACAGACGATATGGAAGCCAGAAGGAAACGTCCCCAGGGACAGGCATCAGCCAAACGAAGGCCGGAAGATACGGACTTAAGAATGAGAAAGCAACCGGTGTCAAGAACGGGGAATAACGGGAACAAGAGAAGACCGGCAAGAGGCGGACAACAGTCTAAGCGCAGAAGAAAAAGGAATCTGATTGTCAAGAGTGTACTCTTGGTTATCATATTGATTGGAGCGGTTATAGCAGCATTTTTATGGAAAAGATATAGTCCTTCGAAAGTAGAATATGATTTGAATAAATATTATGGGATTGAAGAAGAAGGGCAGCTTGCAATCACGGTTGATAATCAGGTAGTGGAGCCGCATGGCAGGATAGAGGATGGAAAAGCCTATATCCAGTATGACATTGTGAGAAAATATATTAACAGCCGCTTTTATTGGGATCCGAATGAGAACGTTCTCCTGTACACCCTTCCGAATGATACGGTGACCGTAGAGGTTGGAAGTAAGGAATATACCGTATCGAAGGAGAAGAAAAGCGAAGACTACGTTATCTTAAGAACAGAAGGAAGCACAGCATATATTGCATTGGATTTTCTCCAGCAATATACGAATATCGAATACGAATTATACAATGAACCAAGCCGGGTGATGATTGTCAGCGACTGGGGAGAGACTACGGTTGCATCTGTAAAAAGAGATACCCAGGTACGTTATCAGGGAGGAGTTAAGAGTCCTATTTTGACGGAAGTTAAGAAGAAAGACGAAGTTACGGTATTAGAGAGTGAAGAAAACTGGAAGAAGGTACGGACGAAAGACGGTTTGATTGGATATGTCAAGAATAGTACATTAAAAAAGGAAGAGACGAAAGAGATTTCCAGACCGTTTGAAGAACAGAAGTTTACTAATATTTCCAAAGATTATACGATTAACATGGCATGGCATAACGTAACGAATTCAGATGCGAACAACAGTGTCCTGCAGCGGATTGCGGAGAGCAAAGGACTTACAACGATTGCACCGACGTGGTTCCATGTGAAGGATACAGATGGCAATATGGATTCTATTGCTTCGGCGGATTATGTGAATTATGCGCATCAGGCGGGGATAGAAGTATGGGCTGCGATCAGGGATTTCGACGGAGGAATTAATTCCTATGAAGAGTCCTATGAATTGCTGCGGTACACATCTAAGAGAGAAACGTTGATTAACCAGCTGATATCAGAGGCTCTGCGTGTAGGAGTAGATGGCATTAACGTGGATTTCGAAAAGATTTCTGAGGAGTGCGGGGAACACTATATACAGTTTATCCGTGAGTTATCCGTAAGATGCCGGCAGAATGGTATCGTTCTGTCCATTGATAACTATGTTCCAAAAGGTTATAATATGCAGTATGATCGTAAAGAACAGGGAATCGTGGCGGATTATGTTATTATTATGGGTTATGATGAGCATTATGCTGGTTCACCGGTAGCAGGTCCGGTATCTTCTTATAATTTTGTCAAAGAAGGAATTGAAGAGACACTTAAGGAGGTTCCGGCGGCAAAAGTAATCAGTGGTATACCATTCTTCACGAGACTGTGGGAAGAGAGGCCGAAGACGGCAGAGGAAATGTCGCAGCAGACAGAAGATGAGGATACTTCCGTTGAAGGAGCAGATAGTTCAATGAGTGTCAGCAGTGAAGCTTACGATATGGAAACTGCGAAAGCAAAGATTGCAGAAGCCGGAGTCGAAACTACCTGGGATGATGAGACACAGCAGAATTATGCAAGCTGGACTGTTGAGAATTCAACTTATAAGATCTGGCTGGAGGATGAGCAGTCGATTGAGCCAAAACTTAAGCTTATGAAAGAGCATAAGCTTGCCGGTACGGCAGCATGGGCTTTGGGGCAGGAAAGTTCCGAAACCTGGACTTTGATTCAAAAGTATATTAATTAAATCACATATAAAATACCTC
>CANSLW010000077.1 GCA_947647815.1 uncultured Dorea sp.
TGGCATTCTCTTTCACCTCCTACGATTATAATAAGTTGCATTCTGTTGCCAATCTTTCAGACAGTTCTTCTGCCTGTTGCACATCGGTTTCCGATGCACGCTAAATCAGTTTATTACGAATATTCCCTGTTGTCAAGGGTTTTTTCGTTTTTTCTTGCTATCGGAAATGTAATTGTAACCCGGAACAAATCACCGTCCAGATACAATTCAAACTTACCGCCCTGCATCTCCGTCAGTGTCTTGGCAATCGAAAGACCTAACCCGCTTCCTTCTGTACTTCTGGATATATCTCCCCGTATAAATCGTTCTGTCAGTTCATCTGCAGAGATATTCAGCGGTTGTTCTGAGATATTCTTTAAACTAAATACTGCTGTTGTTCCCGAGGTATATAAATCTGCATATACTCTGGTTCCTTCCATTGCATATTTCGCCGTATTATTATAGATATTAGCCAATACTCTCCACAACCGTCTTCCGTCTACACTAATCACAACTTCTTGTTCCGGAAGAGTCATAACCTCTGTCAGGTTTCTTTCCTTGAATTTCTCTTCAAATTCTCCGCTGGTCTGCTGAATCATCTCCACCAGATTAATATTCATGAATTCCAGTGTAATATTTCCCGAACTTATCTTAGAAGCCTCCACTACATCTTCCGTAAGTATCTTAAGCCTCTGCGACTTCGCCTCCAACACCTCCAGATACCTCTGTATCTTCGGGCTTTCAAAATTCTCTGCTTTCAACAGATTCACATAATTTATAATAGAAGTAAGCGGTGTCTTGATATCATGAGAGACATTGGTAATCAGATCCGTCTTCAACCGCTCACTCTTAATACTTTCTGCCAGCGCCGTATCTAGTCCCTGCCCAATGGAATTAATCTTCTCTGCGATACTCCTCTGTTCTTCTCCCATATCATCTGTAGGAATCTTATAATCCACCTCGCCTCCGGCAATCTTATCAACCCCGACATTAATCCTCTGTCTTCCAATAGCCTGCTTCATCATATAAACAAATACAACCAGTTCCACCATTAACAGCAAAAACAGCTCAAATAAATTCCTATTACTGATAATTCCCATCCAGTGGACAATCACAAACCCTCCAAATATCAGTATTGTTTTCCAGACTGCATGCAGATTCAAAAACAACTGCTTCAAAAAAACCAACGTGGCTTTCAGAATACTGTTCCTCCATAAAGTTTTCGCCTTAATTCTTCTGACCAGGCTCATATAACCTGCCAGGAACATCATACAAGTGTATGCCGCAATGATTCCCACCCATATAAGCGTACCAGGCATTATATCTCTTATATAATTATAAATCGTGTCGTAAGATGAAACCTGTCTGGAATTTATATCTATACAAGTTCCCGCAACAATCGTTGGGACAATCCATACTCCCATTACAACAGATGCAGCCAATTCTGTCTTCCATCTGTCAAACACATTTAGATGAAGTTCTTCATCTTTATCATTTCTTCCCGCCGTAACTGTAAGCCAGACCAGTATGCCAAGGAATACAATTGACAGTACTACTCCCAGTAATGCTACTTTTCGTATATTAACGCCATATTTTTCATACAACATGGCTTCTGAATAAAATCTGTCTTCAACAGGATAACTGGTATCCACTCCAAGCGCAAATATATAATTCTCCCTTTCTCCGCTTGCATATTCTGCCGAATCATGCCAGCTAAGTGCATTTATATCTTCTATATTCGTCTCAATATCCTGAAGATCTGGTTTGACTATCACATATTTCCCCAGATTCCTAAGCTTATCCAGATTCTTCTCTATCTGCTCATATTCCCGAAATTCTTTTCGGTTAGTAAACACTTCCCCAGACTTTGTATTTACATATAGATAGGTAACATTCGTGTCACCTTCCTGATATGCCTGACTTAAATTCTCATATCTGTCAATCGCATCACGAATCCTGTATATTACATCCCGAAGCTGGGCATATGCATCACTCAGACGGCCATTCCATACCGGATTATCATTCGCCACTTCCATAATGCTGCCTGCGCCCAGCGGCTGACACATCTCTTCAAACCAATACCCATCATAACTCCAGCAGTCAATATAGACCACTCTGCCCTCTGCATCCTGGAGTCCTTTATATGATGTTTCCGAAGTATTGTAGAGACTTCCATCTTTTAGATTCGAAAGAATGTTTTCTTCGGATATTCCCGACTCATCAGTTGCTATCACAAATCTTAATTCTCCATTATCAATCAACTTCTTAAACTCACTATAGTAATAATAATGGAAGGTATGGTCAGATCGTTTACATACAATGATGTTATCATCCGGATCTCCGCCTGTATTATACGTATTACTTCCGTTAATATCCCAACTCTCTCCCCATATTTCCAGTTCTTCGAGCGTGTATGAAAGGCCATTGACATCTTCGTCAGTAATTCGGGAGTTCTCATAGAACTCCCGGATATCTACAATTCTTTCTGGTACATAAGCGCCATCTGTCTCAATCAGTTCCCTCGTCCTTATACCATCAATCACATCATAACTTAAGCTTTGCAAATTCTTTTCAAAACTTACCGTGTCTTCATATTTCTCTGCTGTTCTGCCCGCCAGCGCCTCTGTCCGCAACATCGGATACGACATAATCCACAGGAAACCGACAGCTATAGTTACTATCAGTACATGTTCTAGTACAATCAATACCCCTTTTACAAGGGAACTTCTATACCATTGACGGTTCATATAAACTCCTTTTCTAAATTCCTATATCTAATATTTTTCTATTTTATAGCCGACTCCCCAAACCACCTTAAGATATCTCGGCTCCTTTGGATTAATCTCTATCTTCTCACGAATGTGCCGGATGTGTACTGCTACCGTATTATCCACTCCAATGGCGTCTTCATTCCATATACTTTCATAAATCTGATCTATAGAAAAAACCTTTCCCTGATTCTTCATCAAAAGCAGCAATATATTATATTCTATCGGAGTCAGCTTCACTATCTCGCCATCGACCGTTACTTCTTTCAAATCGTCATTAATCGCCAGCCCGCCAACTTCGTAGATCACCTGGTCCGCATGATCCACAGTACTTCCTAACTGCGTATACCTGCGCAGCTGGGACTTCACTCTTGCCACCAATTCCAACGGATTAAATGGTTTTGTCACGTAATCATCCGCGCCAACATTCAGTCCAAGTATCTTATCCGCATCCTCAGATTTGGCAGACAGGATAATAATCGGCATATTATTTTCTTCTCGAATCTTAAGAGTTGCACGGATTCCATCCAGCCTGGGCATCATGACATCAATCACAAGAAGGTCTGCCTTCTGTGTCTTCAACATTTTCAGAGCCTCTTCTCCATCGTATGCCTTCAGCACCTGATACCCTTCCTGAGACAGATAAATATCTATCGCTTCTACGATTTCTCTGTCATCGTCACATACTAATATTTTAGACATTTTCATCACCTCCCTTATACTATACAAGAATAGCATGTATTTTTTAAGAGCAATTAACAGAATTTCTTAAAATATTATGAAGTCTTGTAAGCAGCCGTTCCATATACTATAATTATGGAAATTATCCGGTTTATAAAAAGTCGAAAAAGGTCGAAATGAGTCCTGCTTTATCGAAGTTCCTCTAAAAAGGTATACTTTTGCCGGTATTTATTGATAACGCGATATTTCGGCTATAATTAGTCGTGTAGCATGCATTTTGTTTCTCAATAACAAGGGCATGAGGATTAAACTATGATGGAACTGGAAATCGAATATTTAATACGTTCTCTCGGCATCGGAGCTACTTATCGTGGATACCGCTACCTTAGATATGGAATTCAACTGTGTCTGGATGACGAAGATTATCTGCTCTCTGTCAGCAAATTACTATATCCTCAGATTGCAAAGCACTACGGTACTACCAGTTATAGCGTTGAAAAGGATCTACGGACAATTATCAAGGTGTGTTGGGACAGAGGTAATAAACAACTTCTACAGGAAATTGCCTTGCGGCCATTATGCTCACGACCTCCCTCTGGTGAGTTTTTCGATATACTCACAGCCCATCTTAAACATAAATCAAGAACAACATCATCGGTTTAGGGTTTCTTATTAAGTTCTTAAGCCCTTCTTAAGAATTTTTCTTTTTCTTTTATGGAATTAACATACTTTGGACATAACTTTCTTTTATACTGTTAGACAGATAGTTGAAGAAAATTCACTATCTCCCCCTCAACAAAGTGACGCATTTGTTGGTGAGCCCAGCAGTGTAACACTTTACTCTCATTCCTTTTAGATAACTATAACAACGACGAGAACCCCACATTCCATTGGTTTGTGGGGTTCTTGTTATTCTGAATGATACTATCTTCCTGTTTTTCGCCTATTTTAATCTTTTATTTGTCTATATTACATAAAATTCTATCTTTTTCTATTTTTTGTTTCTCTTTTTGCTCAATCACCTTTATAATATACTACGGAGTTTATTGTATGTTTAAAATATCAGGAGGATACATATGTCAAAAAGAACAGATATCCACAAGGTACTCATTATTGGTTCCGGACCTATCATCATCGGCCAGGCCTGTGAATTCGATTACTCCGGAACACAGGCTTGTAAGGCTCTGCGCAATCTTGGTTACGAGATTGTACTGGTGAATTCCAACCCTGCCACCATTATGACTGATCCGGAGATGGCAGATGTAACTTACATCGAACCATTGAACGTAGAACGTCTGGAGCAGATTATTGCCAAAGAACGGCCGGATGCACTCCTGCCTAATCTCGGCGGCCAGTCTGGACTGAATCTATGTGCAGAACTTGCCAAAGAGGGAATCCTTGAAAAATATAATGTAAAGGTCATCGGTGTTCAGGTTGACGCAATCGAACGTGGCGAGGATCGAATCGAATTCAAAAAATCCATGGACGAACTTGGTATCGAGATGGCAAGAAGTGAGGTTGCCTACAGCGTAGAAGAGGCTCTCTCAATTGCAGACAATCTCGGTTATCCAGTGGTTCTCCGTCCCGCTTATACCATGGGCGGCGCCGGCGGCGGACTGGTTTATAATAAAGAAGAATTAAAAACTGTATGTGCCCGGGGTCTTCAGGCAAGTCTTGTCGGACAGGTACTGGTAGAAGAATCTATACTTGGCTGGGAAGAATTAGAGCTTGAAGTTGTCCGTGATGCTGACAACAACATGATCACCGTATGTTTTATTGAAAATATTGATCCCTTGGGAGTACACACCGGTGACTCTTTCTGCTCTGCCCCTATGCTGACTATCTCTGAGGAATGTCAGAAAGAACTGCAGCGTCAGGCTTACAAAATTGTTGAATCCGTACAGGTTATCGGCGGTACCAATGTACAGTTCGCCCACGATCCCGTAACAGACCGTATTGTAGTTATCGAAATCAACCCAAGAACATCCCGTTCTTCTGCACTGGCCTCAAAAGCAACCGGATTCCCGATTGCTTTGGTATCTGCAATGCTTGCTTCCGGACTGACTCTAAAGGACATTCCTTGCGGCAAATATGGCACACTGGATAAATACGTACCGGACGGCGACTACGTCGTTATCAAATTTGCCCGCTGGGCATTCGAAAAATTCAAAGGCGTTGAGGATAAACTAGGAACCCAGATGCGTGCCGTTGGAGAAGTCATGAGTATTGGAAAAACCTATAAAGAGGCTTTCCAGAAGGCAATCCGAAGTCTGGAAACTGGACGTTACGGCCTGGGACACGCAAAGGATTATGATGCCAAGAGCAAGGAAGAGCTTCTTCATATGCTGATTACCCCCTCCAGCGACCGTCATTTTATTATGTATGAAGCGCTGCGCAAAGGCGCATCCGTGGAAAAAATCTTTGACCTCACGAAAGTGAAGACTTATTTCATTGAACAGATGAAAGAACTTGTTGATGAAGAGGAGTCCCTCATTGCCACATCAAAGGGAAGCCTTCCTTCTGATGATAAACTGATTTCCGCAAAGAAAAATGGATTCTCTGACAAATACTTAAGCCAGATCCTTGAGATACCTGAGGCTGATATCCGCAGCCGCCGTATTGAACTCGGTGTAGAAGAAGCATGGGAAGGTGTTCATGTAAGCGGCACTCCTGACAACGCTTACTACTATTCTACATACAATGCAAAAGATAAAAATCCAGTTAATACTGACCGCCCAAAAATTATGATTCTCGGCGGCGGCCCGAACAGAATCGGGCAGGGAATCGAGTTCGATTATTGCTGTGTCCATGCATCACTGGCGCTTAAAAAGCTAGGATTTGAAACTATTATCGTAAACTGCAACCCGGAGACGGTTTCCACAGACTACGATACCTCTGATAAACTGTACTTTGAACCATTAACACTGGAGGATGTCCTAAGCATCTATAAGAAGGAACAGCCAGTTGGCGTCATCGCACAATTTGGTGGACAGACTCCCCTTAATCTGGCTTCTGAACTTGAAAAGAATGGTGTAAAGATTCTCGGAACCTCTCCTTCTGTTATCGACCTTGCAGAAGACCGTGACTTATTCCGTGAAATGATGGATAAACTGGAGATTCCTATGCCAGAATCAGGAATGGCAGCTACTGTTGAAGAAGCTCTTGCAATTGCGAAAGAGATCGGCTATCCGGTAATGGTTCGTCCTTCTTATGTCCTTGGCGGACGTGGCATGGAGGTCGTATACGATGACGAGAGCATGGAAGGGTACATGAAAGCTGCTGTCGGCGTGACACCAGACCGTCCGATTCTGATTGACCGTTTCCTGAATCACGCCCTGGAGTGTGAAGCAGACGCTATCAGTGACGGCAGCCACGCATTTGTCCCTGCTGTCATGGAGCATATCGAGCTTGCCGGTGTACACTCTGGTGATTCCGCATGTATCATTCCTTCCGTACATATTTCTGAGGAGAATGTTCGAACCATCAAGGAATATACCAAGAAAATCGCGGAAGAAATGCACGTCAAAGGTCTGATGAACATGCAATATGCCATCGAAAATGGCAAAGTATATGTCCTTGAAGCTAACCCTCGTGCATCCCGTACCGTACCGCTGGTATCAAAGGTATGCAACATCCGTATGGTACCGCTGGCAACAGATATCATTACTTCCGAACTAACTGGCCGCCCGTCTCCTGTAGCTGAATTGACAGAAAAGCATATTCCTTATTATGGAGTAAAAGAGGCTGTCTTTCCATTCAATATGTTTCAGGAAGTCGATCCAGTACTGGGACCTGAGATGCGTTCTACCGGTGAAGTCCTTGGACTCTCGGAATCTTACGGAGAAGCTTTCTACAAAGCTCAGGAAGCAACCCAGTCTAAACTGCCGCTTAAGGGCACTGTGTTAATCTCTGTAAACCGTAAGGACAGGGAGGAAGTTGCCGAAGTTGCCAGAATCTTTGCTGAAGACGGATTCAAGATCCTCGCTACCGGCACCACATGCGACATCATTCAGGGAGCCGGAATCGAAGCAGAAAAAGTAAAGAAATTATACGAAGGCCGTCCGAACATCCTGGATATGATTACTAACGGCGATATCGACCTTATCGTCAATTCACCGGTAGGTAAAGACAGCATCCATGACGACAGTTATCTTCGAAAAGCCGCTATCAAGGGAAAGATTCCTTACATCACGACAATTGCAGCCGCAAGGGTAACTGCAAAAGGAATCCGTTATGTAAATGAACATAAGCAGGGAGATGTAAAATCACTGCAGCAGCTTCACAGCGAGATTTCATAAAAGTAGAAAAACATTAAAAAGCACACTAATCTCGATACATGCGGTATACGCAATACATTTTCAAGATTAGTGTGCTTTAATTTTATAAGATACACTCTAGCTGACAGTCATATGGTTCTGCTTCTACATGTTTCTGATTGTACTCTTTTGCTTCTACACATCCCATGGCTTTATAGAATGCCTGTGTCTCAACAGCTGAATGGCCTGATATATATAACTTGTCAGCTCCTCTTTCCTTTGCCCATCTGCATGCTGCCATGAACAGTTCTCTTCCAATTCCCATGCTCCTCATATCTTCAGATACATGCAGGCTTGTAAGGTCAAGATATTTCTCTTCTTTGCCAAAGAATCCTGATTCAACAGACGCAAATCCTTTTAATACACCATTACAAAATGCGGCATACACCACTCCACCTGTAATTATAGTATTTTTCAGACATTCAATAAGGAACTGATAATCTTCCTCTGACCAGTCATCTATAAAAGGAGCATCTTTTATCACCCATATTCCATCCTGTCTTCTCCAACATTTTCCAACCTTCTGATGCCGTACAAACTGTCTGAATAAATCCCGGCTTATTTCATTCTCTCTTAACTTTCTATATTGACACATAACGGTAATTCTTATTCTTCAAAAGCGATTACTGCGCCATCGTATTTCTCATCAATAAAGTTCTTAATATCATCAGATTTCAATACTTCTACCAGCGCCTTAATTGCCTCATTGTCTTCATTTCCTTCTTTTACAGCAATAACATTCACATAAGTCTTAGCCGCCTCAGAATCTGAGGTCTCATATGCAATAGCATCTGCTTTTACGGAATAACCTGCTTCGAGAGCATAATTTCCATTCAATACCACAAAAGCAACTTCATCAACAACTCTGGATACCTGTGCTGCTTCCAACTCTTCTATCTTGATATTCTTCGTATTCTCTTCGATATCATTTACTGTCGCATTCAATCCTGCGCCTTCTTTTAACGTAATCACGCCGTTATCCTGAAGCAGAAGAAGCGCTCTCGCTTCATTAGTCGTATCGTTCGGCACTGCGATAGTATCTCCTTCTTCTAACTCGTCCAGGCTCTTCTTTGTTCCCGGATAGATTCCGAATGGCTCATAGTGGATTCCGCCCGCATTTACCAGATGTGTGCCTTTTTCCTCATTGAAGCTGTCCAGATACGGGATATGCTGGAAATAGTTTGCGTCAAAATCACCGCTTTCTACTACCTCATTAGGCTGGACATAGTCATTAAAAACTGTTACATCCAATTTATACCCCTTTGCTTCCAGAAGCCCTTTTGCTTCTTCCAAAATCTCCGCATGAGGAGTTGCAGACGCCGCTACCTTAATCTCTTTAGAATCTGAAGACCCTGCATATGAACCTGTACCAGAAGATCCTGAATCTCCTCCATCATTAGAACCGCCGCAGCCTGTCAACGCTGCAACTGCCAATACTCCTGCTAATAATACTGTTAATACTTTTTTCTTCATTATACATTTCCTCCGTTTTTTATTTTTGCAACTGTTTTTATACAGATCTTTCCTTAATCTGCTCTGTTTAAAACAATTACTTACGTTTATCAAGATGAACAGACAACTTCATGCCAATTGTCTGGAATATTTGCACCAGCAAAATCAATAATACAACCGTGACTACCATAATGCCTGCTTCATACCGATAGTATCCATAACGGATTGCAATATCTCCAAGACCACCGCCGCCAACGGTTCCTGCCATCGCGGAATATCCCAGTATCGTTCCCAGCGTAATCGTAACTCCTACTATCAGCGAAGTCCTCGCCTCCACCAGTAATACTTTTGTCACAATCGTAAATGTAGATGCGCCCATGGATCTTGCCGCCTCAATGACTCCTGCGTCCACCTCCCTAAGGGACGATTCTACCATACGTGCTATGTAAGGAACTGCCGCCACCACAAGCGGGACAATGGTTGCCGTAGAACCATAACTTTTTCCTACAATCATTCTCGTAAATGGAATCAAAACAATCAGCAGAATGAGAAATGGCACACTTCTTACGATATTGGCAATTACATCCATAATCTTATAAAGTATCGCATTAGGCCTGATTCCTTCTTTATCAGATATTGTCAGCAGGATTCCCATAGGAAGGCCGAATAAATATCCAAATAATGTAGATGCGAGGGTCATATACAGAGTTTCACCAATTCCCTGTATCAGCATCTGAATCACTTCATCACTAAACATCTCCAGTCACCTCCTCAATCTCTAATCCTCTTTCAACGATATAATCTTCTATTTCTTTCTGGAGCTTCTTATCATCCGGCAATCCCAGAATCATCTCACCTTTAGCAATTCCGCCGACATTCTTGGTATCTGCGCGCAGAATATTGACTGCCCTGCCTGTTTTCAACACCATATTAGCTATCACTGGTTCAAAAGATGAATTCTCCGAGAACACAATCCTGATCTTCTTCGCTTCCATCAGCCTGTCCTGCGTCCTGCCAGAATTACCTGAATGTCCTTCATCCGAATCCTTTAATATTAACTCCCTTGCTTCTTTCGTCTTCGGGTGGCTGAATATCTCTTCAACCATGCCTCTTTCCCTAATCTCTCCCTGAGACATGATTGCCACATGGCTGCATATTTTCCGAATTACCGACATCTGATGTGTAATAATAACGATTGTAATTCCAAAACGCATATTGATATCCTTCAGAAGTTCCAGGATTGACGCCGTTGTCTGTGGATCCAGCGCACTGGTTGCCTCATCACACAGCAGAATCCTTGGATCTGATGCCAACGCCCTTGCAATAGCTACACGCTGCTTCTGCCCGCCGGAAAGCTGTGCCGGATATGCCAGTTCCTTCTCCTCTAATCCAACAATACCTAACAGTTCCTTCGCCTTTTTGCGTGCTTCCTTCTTCTTGACTCCCTGAATCAGCAAGGGGAAACTCACGTTATCTACCACATTCTTCTGCATCAGCAGGTTAAAATGCTGGAAAATCATCGCGATGTCTTTTCTCTGCTTCAACAGCTCTTTCTCTGACATCTTGCCAAGATCCTTCCCATCGATTAAAACTTCGCCCTTCGTCGGCTTTTCCAGATAGTTCAGGCAGCGTACCAGCGTACTCTTACCTGCACCGGACATACCTATGATTCCATAGATATCTCCCTGCTCAATCTCTAGATTAATGTCCTTTAAAGCATCAACCTTTGCATCCTTTGAAGTAAATATTTTCGTCAGATGTCTTACTTCAATCTGTGCCATTTCCCTTCTCCTCTCTCCGTAATTCTTGTTCTCTATCAACTTAACAAAAAAGGAACAAGTACACGCCGTACCTGCTCCTTACATTCTACCCCTAAAAAATAGTATGTCAAAATCAGATATTCAGACGCATACACTAATAAGCCATGTCCATCATGCACATCATGCACATCATGTCACAGCCTGTCATCATCATATTCTGATCCATATTCCGATGAAATGTCGCCTTCATATCCGTTTCTCCTTCCCTGCTATTCTTCAAACGATGTTAGTATATTAGAACAATCCCGATGAATTGTCAAGTACTTTTTCGCTTTGAAATTGATTCAACCTATGGTGTCCTTCCTGCCAAGTCTCACTTCTTCCATGTCCTTTGCCATCTTCTCATCCATATGATCGAACAGATAATTCTTCCCTTTTTCTCTTCGCTTCTCATACTCTTCCTGTATCTGCCGCCTCACCAGTTCCACCTCTTCCTGGAATTCTCTGGAAGAAATCAGCGTACCGCCCTGTCCCAGGGTAACAACCTGTTCCACTCCGTCAGAAGTTACCACAGTCACATGGTACTTTCTGCCAATATGATGAACAACCTTTTCGATATACTGGTCTGCGGTCTCCGCTTCTTTGGTGTATACAACATGGATGTTATGATACTTCTGGATTTCAAGGGCATATCCGTCCACTTTATATGCATCGAATACCAGAATCACGATACATTTACGAAACCCCTGATAATTACATAGAATATCCATCAGCTTATTTCTCGCTGATTCGATATTCACCTGAGCCAGTTCTTTTAATTCATCCCATGCGAATATCACATTATAGCCGTCTACCAACAAATATTCCTGGAGCGGCTCTTCTCCTCTTTTTTGCTTTTTCTTCGGTTCACTGGTAATAGTTCTGGATACTGGCGCTGATTTTCGTTCAACCTTCCCATAAGTCCGGATAAATATCTCTTCTAACTCCTTCTCTTCTTCCCTGCTAAAATCCATCTGGCCATTTCTGCCCTGTGCCGGTATCCTTTCTCTCCTTGCACGATCTGCCAATTCTCCTGGCTCCGCCTGCTTTCTCTTCTTAATCTGGCTCTCAATATGCATATACTCCGGCACCTGATTCCATGGCACGACAAAGCCTGCCCCGTGAGCACAGAATACTGATCCTGTCGGATTATTTAAGTCCCTCTCTGGGTCATATTCTGCCGCCTCAATAATCTCTTCTACATTATGGCATGGCTCATATCCCTTGAATGTACAGGTAAGCTGCCCTTGCCCTCTTGTATATCCGTTGACTTCCATCTGATAATTCTGTATGGCAGCGGCTGGAACTTTCCCAATCAGTACGGACCGTTCTCCCGTCATCTTTGCCGGTTTACATTCTCCGGACATCTTCTGGATATCCGTCATGGCTCGTCCCACCATTTCTGACGGCAATTCCAGACGGTATTCATAATACGGTTCCAACAAAATACATTCCGCCTGCATCAAACCCTGGCGGACAGCACGATACACCGCCTGCCGGAAATCTCCGCCTTCCGTATGTTTCGGGTGCGCCCGTCCCGCAATCAGTGTAATTTTCATATCCGTAATCACGGATCCTGTCAATATGCCCCTATGCTCCTTCTCTGCCAGATGTGTCAGAATCAGGCGCTGCCAGTTTCTGTCCAGCACATCCTCGCTGCAATCGGCCTCCAGAACCAGCCCGCTGCCTGGTTCACCCGGCTCTAACAAGAGATGAACCTCTGCATAATGGCGAAGCGGCTCAAAATGCCCCACTCCTTCTACTGAATTTCTTATGGTTTCCTTATATACAATGCTGCCGGTATCAAAGGTTACCTCTGTGTGAAAACGCTCCTTTATCAGGCTCTGCAAGATCTCAATCTGTACTGCTCCCATCAACTGCGCATGGATTTCCCCTAATTCCTCATTCCACATGATTCTAAGCATAGGTTCCTCTTCTTCTAACTGCCTCAGATTCTTAAGCATAACAACAGCATCACAACCTTCCGGCAGCTGAATACGATAATTCAGCACGGGTTCCAGAACCGGAGATACGGACTCCCTCTCTGTACCTAAGCCTTCTCCCGGATAGGTATGGTTCAAGCCGGTTACCGCACAGACACATCCTGTCTCCGCCTCCAAAACCGCCTCATACTTTTCTCCGGAATATATACGAATCTGATTTACTTTTTCTTCCCATTGCTTTGCCGCCGTCGGATTAGATGTCAGTATATCTTTCACTTTAAGACATCCGCTGGTAATCCTCAGATGCGTCAGCCGGTTTCCCTGGGTATCCCGAGATATCTTATATACCTTCGCCCCAAAATTACTTTTTCTCTGTCTTAATCCCCTTCCTGCTATCGCATAGTGTTCGAATCCCTCCAGAAACTCCTGCACTCCCTGCAGCTTTAAGGCCGATCCGAAATAACAGGGATATACTTTTCTCTCTACAATCAGACGGGTGATTGTTTCCTCACTTAAGTTTCCCCTTTCCAGATATTCATCAAGAGCAGCATCTTCACAGGTTGCCAGTTCTTCAAACATCTCCTCTTCATCCTTATCAAATGCGATACATCCGCTGTCCAACTGACTCTTCAGCTCTTTAAGCAGCCCTATCCTGTCCGTTCCCTTCTGATCCATCTTATTAATAAACAAAAATACCGGAATCTGATAACGTTTCAGAAGTCCCCAAAGTGTACGTGTATGCCCCTGCACGCCATTCATCCCACTGATAACCAGGACAGCATAATCCAATATCTGAAGTGTGCGCTCCATCTCCGCTGAGAAATCGACATGTCCCGGAGTATCAAGAAGCGTCACCTGTCTGTCGCCAATCTTGAATACTGCCTGCTTGGAAAAGATGGTGATTCCCCGATTCCGTTCCAGCTCATAAGTATCCAGATAAGCATTCTTATGATCCACACGGCCTAATTCCCTGATCCTTCCGCTCAAATACAAGATACCTTCCGATAATGTTGTCTTTCCTGCATCCACATGTGCA
>CANSLW010000078.1 GCA_947647815.1 uncultured Dorea sp.
CGTGGTTGACCCAATGCTTGCAACAGGCGGTTCCAGTGTAGCGGCAATTCAGATGTTGAAGGATAAGGGTGTCAAATATATTCGGTTTCTGTGCATTATCGCCGCGCCGGAGGGAGTAGAGAGGATGAAGGCGGAACATCCGGATGTGGATCTGTATATCGGAGCGTTGGATGATCATCTGAATGAACATAAATATATTGTGCCTGGGCTGGGGGATGCGGGGGACCGTATCTTCGGAACAAAATAAAGAGTGAAGAGGAATGTCATATGGAAAACAAGAGAGCAGATTATATCAGTTGGGATGAATATTTTATGGGAGTTGCTATGTTATCAGGGATGAGGTCCAAGGACCCGAGTACCCAGGTCGGATGTTGTATCGTAAGTCCGGATAATAAGATTCTGTCCATGGGATATAATGGACTTCCGCTTGGATGTTCAGACGATGAGTTCCCATGGAACAGGGAAGGCGAAGATCCACTGAGCATGAAATACGTATATACGGTACACAGCGAACTGAATGCGATTCTTAATTATCGTGGAGGAAGTCTTGAAGGCGCCAAATTATATGTGTCACTTTTTCCATGTAATGAGTGTGCGAAGGCAATTATACAGAGTGGTATTAAAGAAGTTATCTATGACAGTAATAAATACGAAGATACAACTGCCGTGCAGGCGTCTATGAGAATGTTTGATGCGGCCGGAGTCAATTATCATCAATATCACAGGACAAACAGGGAGATTACGATTCAATTGTAAATGGTCAGAAGATATGTCACATTGTGCTGCTATATCCGGGCATTTGCCTGATATATGCCTTAAAAGGGCAGGAAACAGCACAATGTGACATTTGATATTGTTTATTTAGATGATTTTAGCCTGCCGAAGCAGAAAGCGATAGCGCAGCCAGGCGGCATTTCCTCTGTAGATGTAGGAATCAATTAAGTCAGGGTCTGAAGCATTCTGAAAATTATTAAAGGCGTCATCGATTTCTCTAAGCGCGATATCGATTTCATCAAGTAAAGTGTTGCTTCCAGGGTCATAGGACAGTCTTTTGTAGATGTCTTCTTCCGTAGCTTTTCTTCGTTCGAATAGTTTCATGAGCTGCCTCCATAATGAGTTTTCTAAATGATGTCTTAGTATGGGCAGTTTTTGTGAATAAAATACCTCATACAAGGATATATATGGAATTAGGAAATGTTTTATGAAGGAGGGGCTGGCATGCCTAAGGAGAGGTCACATTTATTTACAAACTTTGTTGTCAGGGCAATCGTAGGGGCAGCTATGATATTTTTTATCAATGAATTCTTAAGTTCTCAGGGGATAGCTGTACAGGTCGGATTAAATCCATGGACTGTTTTGACATCTGGAATCCTTGGAACTCCGGGGGTTGCGTTGCTTTACGGTATTTCTTTTTATGGAATTATGTGAAGGTTGCACAAAGATTGGCTTTTTTTAAAAATGCAATAGACAAATGCTCTATGCAGGATTATAATCATTCTACAAGTTACATCTTGTGACTTGTATCTGATAGTTTCACTTATCTGATAGATTCAGGTTATTCTTATTTTCAAAGTGTTCAGTGCTGTTTCGGCAGAAATTCACGAAGAAGAGGTGTAGTGTGAAAAGAGGAGGAGGGATATTATGTGAGTAGTAAAAGTTTCGTAATCTGTGATTCGGAGGAAAAATATGCATCGAGATTTGCTGTATTCCTGACAAAGAAAAAGGAACTTGCTTTTCAGGTGCAGGTCTGCAATGGAATTCCACAGGTTCTAGAGATAATTAAGGAACATCCGGTTGATATTCTGCTGGTGGGAAGCAGTTATCCTGCGGCAGAGCGAAGGAAGCTTAAGGCTAGAAAGATATTTCTTCTAACGGAATCAGGAAAGACGGAAAAGAATGATGGAGAGAATGCAGTATATAGGTATCAGTCGGGGGAGATGATTCTTGCGGAGATTATCCGCAAATGCAGCGAAGAAGAAAATGATGGTCTGTTCCTCCAGACTGTGAAAACGAAAAAGGTAAGAATCATAGGAGTTTTTTCTCCGGTGAGCCGAAGCGGAAAGACCAGTTATGGGCTTAAGATGGGACAGGAGCTGGCTGTTTCGGAGAATGTGTTGTACCTGAATATGGAAATCTACGGAGGAATCGGTGGATATTTTCCAGAAGAAGGACATACGTTGGCTGATGTTTTATATTATTCCAGGCAAGAAAGTAAAAATATTGGGTTGATACTTACTACCTTAGTGAAGCATATGGGAACATTGGATTACCTGCTTCCTGTAAAAGTATCAGAGGATATCAAATCAGTTACATTAGATGAATGGATTGGGCTGCTCCATCAGATTGTAGAGCAAAGCATCTATGATGTAGTAATTCTGGATATTGATGAGGGACTGAAGGATGTGTATGGACTGCTTCGCGCTTGTACGGAGATACATGTCCTGACGGCAGGAGATACGACAGCAAGGGCAAAGCTTCGGCAGATGGACGAAGAATTACATCTGTTGGGATATGAAGATGTGAGGAAGAAGATGATAATAAAAGAGCCAGAAGTATGACTGGGTTAGGACAGCTTTGTGCCGGGAGAAATATGAGGGAGAATATGGAGATAATGATGATGGAGCCAGAAGTATGATAGGTTTGGAGCAGCTTCATGCCAGAATATTAGAAGAACTGGATATGACAAAAGAGATTGAAGATGAAGAATTGAACCGGCTGATCTATAGAGTACTTCAGGAAGCTTCTGAACAGGAGTATATGCCCCTTGCCAGAAAGACGGCTCTGGGAAGAGAGTTATTCAATGCTTTCCGTAAGCTGGATCTTCTTCAGGAATTTCTGGAGGATGAGACTATCACAGAGGTCATGATCAATGGTACACAAAATATATTTTATGAGAAGGATGGACAAATCTTTCAGTCTGATAAGAGGTTCATGTCAAGAGATAAGCTGGAAGATGTAGTACAGCAGATTGTGGCGGGAGCGAACCGTCTGGTGAATGAAGCGTCACCGATTGTGGATGCCAGGCTTCCTGACGGATCCAGAGTGAATGTGGTGCTGTCGCCGATTGCATTGGACGGGCCTATCGTGACCATACGCAAATTTTCAAAAGAAACGATTACCATGCGGCAGTTGATCGCATGGAATTCTATCAGCGGTGAAGTATCCGGATTTCTTGCCAGTCTGGTGGCAGCAGGATACAACATCTTCATAAGTGGCGGGACCGGTTCGGGGAAAACCACTTTCTTGAATGCATTATCGCAATATATACCAAAGACAGAGAGAATTATAACCATTGAGGACAATGCAGAATTGAGGATTCGGGATGTACCGAATCTGGTAAGGCTGGAAGCAAGGAATGCTAATATGGAAGGGACGGGCGCAGTGACGATTCGTGACCTGATTAAGTCGAGCCTCAGGATGCGTCCGGACCGTATTATCGTCGGAGAAGTACGCTCGGCAGAGGCGATTGATATGCTTCAGGCATTGAATACGGGACACGACGGGAGCTTAAGTACCGGACATGCCAATAGTCCAGGGGATATGTTAAGCCGTCTGGAGACCATGGTGCTTATGGGTATGGATCTTCCCCTTCCTGCCATTCAGAGGCAGATTGCATCAGGGATAGATATCATTGTCCATCTTGGAAGACTAAGAGACAGAAGCAGAAAGCTGCTGGAAGTGACGGAAATATTGGGATATCAGGAGGGAGAGGTCTTGTTGCAGACATTATACAGGTATGTGGAAACAGGAGAAAAAGATGGAAGAATCCAGGGGGAATGGAAGAAAGAAGCGGAGATTGTACATAGGGAAAAATTGCTGGCAGCAGGATATCACTAAGAGAGAACATGTGTGGAACCTACTGAAGTCGCTGGGGGTTGTGGTAATAACCGCATGGCTTTATTATCGGTCTTTGGGGATGATATTCCTGTTGATGCCGGTGATGCTTGGATATCTCCGGATGATGGAAGATGAATGTGCCAGGAAGAAAGAGACAGAATTCCAGGGGCAGTTTAAAGAAGCAATACAGGCAGTCTCCGCGTCGCTGAACACAGGGTATTCGGTAGAGAATGCATTTCGGGAAGCTCATAAGGAATTGCAGCGGATTTATCCTAAAGATGCAAGAATTACAAAAGAGCTGTTGGTGATTACGCGGCAGCTTCGGATGAATCTGCCGATGGAACAGATTCTGGAGGAATTTGCGATGCGTGTGCAGACAGAAGATGTCAGGAATTTTGTGACGGTGTTCGTGGCAGTGAAGAAGAGCGGCGGTAATATGATAGCAATTATTCAGGATACGGTAAGGCAGATTGGAGATAAGATTGATGTTAAGAGAGAGATTGACACGATACTGGCGGCAAAAAGATATGAGTTCCGTGTGATGTCAGCGATTCCTTATGCCATCATCGGATATATGTCACTTAGTTTTCCTGAATTTATGGACCGTTTGTATGGAAATATACTGGGAGGCGGGGTGATGACAGTATGCTTAGGAATCTATATGGGTGCATATGTTCTTGGTGTAAAGATGATAAAGATCGAAGTATGAAGGCTGTAGCAGTAGGAGGATTGTTGATATTGGGAATGGCTCTTCTTGCCGTCGATTATATTGACGCATCCCGGGCGGCAGACGGGGTGATTGCAAGGAATGGTCAAGGCAAGGGAAATAAAAAAGAAGAGTGGGAAGTAAAACTCCAGGGAGAGAACGAGAGGAATGTAGTAGAAATAAATATTGCAGAACAGCAGTATTCAAAGAAGGAATCAAGGGAATTATTCGACAGAGTCATCCGGCAGATGGAACAATTAATCTTGGGGGAGAACGAGAGTCTTGACCGGATTGAGAAGAATATGAAACTGGTGACAGAAGTTCCGGACGAGCCTGTGGAGATATTCTGGGAACTGGACAGGTATGATGTTATGAACATAAGAGGGGAACTGCAGAAAGAATATCTGGAAGAAGGAGGAACGTTGGTGGGACTTCATGCAATTCTTACTTATAGTGGGGATAGGGAAGAGCAGGCATTGTATGAGTGTACGGTTTGTGTATATCCCAGGACATTAGATGGAAGTGAGAAGAGAAGCAGTCAGATGAAAGAAGAGATACAGCAGAAAGAAGAAAAAAGCCGTACACAGAAGGAATGGAAACTTCCGGAACAACTTCTTGGAAAGAAGGCATTCTATTATAAGAAAATGGACAATCGGGGACTGATTCTGGTTATTATGGCAGTACTTATGGGAATCTTGTGGTACGCGCTGGAGATACAGAAGCAAGGAAAAGAGCAGGAGAAAAGAAAACAGCAGATGCTGTTGGATTATCCTGAGATTGTGAGTAAGATGACTCTTTTTATAGGCGCAGGAATGACGGTAAAGAGGGCATGGAAGAAGATTGCAGAAGATTATGGCAGCCAGAAGGAAATATGGGGAGAACGGTATGCATACGAAGAGATGAAAAGAACATGTTATGAGATGGAAAGTGGTATTGCGGAGGCAGAGAGTTATGAGAATTTCGGCAGACGTTGTGATATACATGCATTCATTAGATTTGGAGCATTATTATCACAGAATCTGCGAAAAGGAACCAAAGGTCTTACGGATCTGTTTAAGATGGAATCTCTCCAGGCTTTTGAAGAGCGGAAAGCAAGGGCAAAGAGACTGGGAGAAGAAGCAGGGACAAAGTTACTGCTTCCCATGTTCCTGATGCTGGCAATTGTTCTGGTGATTGTGATAGTACCGGCGTTCCTGTCTGTACAGATGTAAAAAAACAGAGACATTATATTTTAGAAAGGAGAAACATATGTGGAGAATTCAGTATATTTTAGCAAAATTGCGGGAAGAAGACGGAGTAGGAGTAGTTGAAATCATTTTAATACTGGTTGTATTAATTGGCCTGGTTATCATATTCAAATCACAGCTTACCAGTCTGGTGCAGAATATATTTTCGAAGATTGTCAGTGAAAGTTCGGGTATCTGATGAGGCTTAGAGGGGAAGTGACTGCGTATCTGAGTCTGATCTTTATTCTGTTGATAACATTTATAGCCGGGATTATGGAAAGTGCATCCATACAACTGGCGAAGAATTACCGGAGAGCGGATATGAACCGGGCTATAGAATGTGTATTTGCAGAATATCAAAAGGAATTACTGGAAGTATATGATATTTTTGCTCTAGATGCCAGTTATGAGACCGGACAATATGACCAGAGGAATATTATGGACAGGCTTTCTTATTATGGAGCTGGAGAGATGGAGCAAGAAGTGACACGAATCCAGTTCCTGACGGATCAGGGATGCAGCGCATTCTATGATCAGGCTGCAGCGTACATGGAGCATAAGTATGGGATGGATGTTATGAAAGATAAGCTGGGTATGACATCTATATGGGGACAGCAGAAGGAACGTTCAGAGAGATACGCAGAAGAAGAACGGACACAGCAGGAATATCTGGATGAGCTGCTATTGGAAAATGAAAGTGAACTTCCGGAAGAAGGAAACCCTATCAGTTATGTGAGTAAATTAAAGCAGTCACCGATACTGAAACTGGTAATGCCAAAAGAACAGAGCGTATCAGAAAAGAGTCTGGCAGGACAGAGGAAAGCAGGACAAAGGGATAGAAATACCGGATATGGGGAATTCAGTGATGTGACGGCAGCAAAGAGCAGCCTGTCCGCGCTGCTGCTTGGAGAGTATCTGATGGAACATTTTTCGACATTCAGTGATACGAAACATACAGGAGTATTAGACTATGAACTGGAATATATTCTCGAAGGAAAGGACAGTGATCAGGAGAATCTGGAAGCTGTAGTAAAGAGGATGCTGCTTCTGAGGTTTGTACCGAATTATGCCTATATACAGACGGATAAGGAGATGAGGACAGAGGCAGAAGGAATGGCTCTTGCATTGTGTACGCTTTTGGCAGTTCCTGCAATAACAGAGGCGGCAGCACAAGGGATTCTCCTGGCATGGGCTTACGGAGAATCTGTTATGGATATGCGGTCATTGTTAAAGGGGAATAAAGTGCCATTAGTGAAATCAAAGGAGAGCTGGCAGCTGCAATTATCTAAGTTGTTAACTCTCGGAACAGAGAATGATGATAACGAAGGAAGAGATGACGCCGCGGGACTTGATTATTCAGAATATCTCCGTATCCTGTTATTTTTGGAGAAAAAGAATGATGTAACGGCGAGAGTGCTTGATATTATTGAACAGAATATGAGGAAAATCTACGGGCAGGCGTATTTCCGGGCAGATCTTTGTATCAGCAGGCTAGAGATGCAGTCAACTAGCAGGCTGCGCAGAGGAATCAGTTATCGATTCAAGACTTATTATGGTTATCAGTAGAGGCAGATACAGATGTCCTTCCGGGCGTCAGGCATTTATCCATAGAAAACAAAAATATAATGAAAAGAAAGGAGAAGGATTCGCATCATGAATAGAAAAATACTCCCCTTACAATCTATCTATTCGTATTTGTCCGGGAGGGCATCTGTATTTGTCTCTGGGAAGCCTGTCTCAAAAGAAGGGGCTTATGAAAAAGGAAGCATTACGGTAGAGGCAGCATTGGTGGTTCCTGTATTTTTCCTGGCGGTCGTAACTCTTTTGTATCTGATGGAGATTACTGCGATTCAGACTTCCATGCGTGCGGGACTGCAGTATGCGGGAAAGAAGGCGGCAAAGGAGGCGTATGTTCTGACTGCTGTTATGCCGGCAAAACTTGAGCAGGATGTGGTGCATGCAATTGGGGCAGAGCGGCTGGACAGAAGTATCGTGTCAGGAGGAAGCGGCGGAGTCAGCTGCAGTGGGTCAAGAATCTCTCTGCGGACAGGAATAGGAGAACTTGTGGTTTCTTATCAGGTGCGTCTGCCTTTTCCAGTATTCAGAGTGCCGCCGATTGAGTATAAAGAGAAGATGCGTATAAAGGCATGGACCGGGTACGAAAAACCGGGATTTCATGAAGAGAATGAAGAGACTGTGTATATTACGGAGACTGGTCTGGTTTACCATAGGGATTATCATTGTACTTATCTGGATCTCTCAATACGGATGGTCACATCAACGGAAGTGAATGATCTGCGCAACAACAGTGGAGGAAAATATTATCCATGCGAATATTGTGGAAAAAAGAGTGGGAAGGGAGTATATATAACAGATACAGGAGAACGGTATCACAGCTCGTTATCCTGTGGCGGATTAAAAAGAACAGTCTATGCGGTTCCAGTGTCAGAGGCTGTAGGGAAAGGAGCGTGTTCTAGATGTGGACGTTAGACCGGGTAATCTTTATGGGAATGTTAATTCTGCTATCTGCCAGGGATATCCAGTCACAGCAGGTACCGGTCTGCATTCTGATTCCAGCGAATCTGTTGGCAGCAGGATGGGGGCTGCGGAATCTTATTGACGGGAAGGGGGATATTATAATTCTTGCAGGAGGAATAGGGGTTGGCGCTGTCTTCTTTCTGATCAGTAAGGTTACACGGGAAGGCATGGGATATGGGGATAGCTGGGTAATACTGATATTGGGTATTTACCTTGGATTATGGAAACTTCTGGAAGTATTGGCGGGAGCATTTTTCTTGTTATTATTAGTGTCAGTAATCTGTCTGACAGTAAGGAAGATGTCCAGGCGATGCAGAATTCCATTCCTGCCATTTCTTACGGCGGGGTATTTAAGCGTTATATTAGTATAAGTCACAGTAAAGTATTTGACTTGGCTTACGTCAGTGCAGCAGGAGGCTGAAAATGGAAAGAAGAAAGAATTCAAAAGAAAAGAAATTATCTGCTGGAGTAAGGGGAAGTATAACCGTAGAGATGTCATTTCTCATGCCTATGATATTATTGCTGATTATGGGCTGCATCCTGGCAGTGTTCTATTATCATGATAAGAATATTCTGTCTGGCGCGGCATATGAGACAGCCGTAGTGGGAAGCACGAAGGCAAGAGAGAAGGATGGAGTGAAAACGGGAGAACTGGAGAATCTGTTTCATCAAAGAGTGGGCAGAAAATGTATTTTGTTCTCAGATGTACGGGCGTCTGTTGTTATCAGTGCTGATGAGACCGAGGTAACTGCAACAGCTTTACGAAAGCACATGAAAGTCTCTGTCTCAAAGAGGGCTGCGATTACAAAGCCGGAGAAATATATTAGAGACCTGAGAAGATTAAAGTGACAGGGAAGGAGTAAATGGAAGTGGAGCGTAAGATCACAATTGAAGAAAAGATATCATATAGAGAAGATTATCAGATGAGAATGTTAAAGGCGAATCATCTGGATGGAATCCTGAATATGGGAGGCCGCGGAGTTAATGGAAATAGTTGTTATGATTATGATGTCAGTGGGAAGATGTCAATGAGAGCAATGTATGAAAGAAGCAAAATAAGCGCAGAAGACATAAAAATATTTCTTCGTGATTTTAAAATGGCAGTTAAAGAGGTAGAGATATTTCTGTTAAATATAAACTGTATCCTGCTAAAACCAGAATATATATTTTACGAAGATGAGAAATATTATTTCTGTTATTATCCACCGGCAAAAGGAGACGTATGGGAGGAGTTTCATAGGTTAACAGAGTATTTTGTTAAGCAGGCAGATTATCAGGACCAGGAATGTATCAGTATGGTGTTTTTGCTTCATCAAAAGACAATGGATGAGAATTACAGTTTGGAAAAGCTGGCGGCAGAATGTCTTCAGAATTATACGGATACAGAAAATAATCAGGATGTCAGGGAAAAACAGGATGGAGTCAGGATGGAGGAAAACTTCGAAGAATATGACAGGTTTGATCACGACTGGATCGCCGAACAGGAGATGGGAAGTTCTATATTGAGGGAGACAGAGAACCTGTGGACGCCGGTTAAAAGATTCCTGAATAAACGGAAAAAGTCAAAATGGGGTGAATGGGATGGGCTGCATATAGAAGAGGAAGAGCTGTGACAAAGACATGAAGACATGAAGAATTCTTATTATACAGGTTACTATCTTATAGAAAATATGCTATACTAATACAGCAGATACAAAAATAAAGTAAGTATAGAAACAAAGTGGCAGGAGCCAGAAAGAGATTTGTGATACATGAGAAAGAGCAAAACCGGTGCGCCATGTACCATTTTTTTAGTAGCTATTAATATAATAGTGTTTATTGTACTGACGTCCCAGGGGATGACAGAAGACGGAATGTTCCTGTTAGAACACGGTGCCATGTATGTCCCAAGGGTAACAGAAGACAATGAGATCTATCGGCTATTTACCAGTATGTTTCTTCATTTTGGATTCCAACATTTGATGAATAATATGGTGATACTGGTACTTGTAGGATGGAATCTGGAACTCGAGATTGGAAAGATTAGGTTCCTGATTATCTATCTTCTGAGTGGGGTGTGCGGAAATATCCTGTCTGCGTGGTGGGAGACTCTTACGGCAGATTATGCCATATCAGCAGGAGCTTCCGGGGCGGTCTTTGGGATTATCGGTACACTGCTGTATGTTGCTATACGCAACCATGGACGGATTGGTGAGATATCCGGGCGAGGGCTGGTATTTATGATAGCTGTTAGTTTGTATTACGGGTTTACAAGCAGTGGTGTGGACAACATGGCACATATTGGCGGGCTGCTGTCAGGATTTATCCTGGGTATATTATTGTACTGGAAGCGTAACTGTAAAGGCAGAACCTTCTCCGAGAGTTGATTCAGCATAGATGGAGCCGCCGTGAGCCTTGATAATACGCCTGGCAATTGCGAGGCCAAGTCCGGTCCCGCTTTCCTTATATGTAATGAAAGGTTCAAAGATAGAGGCAAGCTCTCGTGAGGCTATTCCGCATCCGTTATCTTTGATGGAGATGCGGATTGTATCATGTATGTATTCGGTATTTAGTGTAATCATTGGATGTATAGAATCTGAACGGGAAAGTACTGCGTCTTTAGCATTTTTTAATAGATTTAGTAATGTCTGCCTGATTTTGACCGCATCTAAGGAAATGACCGGAAGTTCAGGTATAATTCGTGAAGTGAATTCAATATTGGTATCTGAAAGTGACGATGCGAAAGACAGAACCAGTTTTTTCAGGAAAGCAGAGGCATCGGTGAGAGAAAGATTCAGTCGGTCTCCGTTATTGTAAGAGGAGAGTTCTGCTAACAGCTGATTCATGTATTCGATATCCTGGTGCATGGAATCCCAGTGTTGGAAGGAAAAGACTTCCGGGTGCTGTGATTCGATTAATTGAAGGGTACTGTACACGAGAGTCAGAGGATTGCGAATCTCGTGGCTGATGGTGCTGATTTCTAACCGGTGTGTCTCGAAAAGTCTTGTGAGAAGCTCGTTTATCTTAGGGTCCTGGTTCATTATCTGTCGCAATTGGTCGTAGTCTGTCGCTGTAAACATAGTTAACACCGCCCTTTCTGATGTAACAGTTTAGCATTGGCGGACAAAATAATCAATTGTTATTTTTATTATTTATTTTAGGGAGGAAGAGAGAGATGAAAGACGAAAATTGTATCTTTTGTAAACTTGCCAACGGAGATATTCCAACAGCTACCTTATATGAGGATGACGACTTCCGGGTTATTCTGGATGCAGGCCCGGCAGCGAAAGGACATGCCTTGATTATACCTAAAGAACATTATGCGAATCTCTATGAGTTGGATGATGAACTGGCGGCAAAGGTACTGGTCCTGGCAAAGAAGATGATTACGAAGTTGACGGATATACTGGGATGTGATGGTTATAATATTGTTCAGAACAATGGAGAAGCTGCGGGTCAGACTGTATTCCATTTTCATCTGCATATGATACCGAGATATAAGGATGATGGCGTCGGAGTTACATGGAAAGTTGGCGAATTAAAGGAAGAAGACAAAGAAGAATTACTGGCAAAGATGGGATAACTATAAGATAATCGTAAGATAAAAAGTAACGGAAGTGAAGGATAGACAAGTGGAAGCCAAATCAATTAGAAAGGCGGACTTCGAAGCAATCTATAAAGAAAATGTGGGCTATGTATATGCGACAGCGGTAAAATATACAAAAAACCATCACACTGCGGAAGAGATTGTACAAAATGTTTTTCTGAAATACTATACGAATATGGAGAATACTGATGCGGAGGCAGTCAGAGCCTGGCTGATTCTTACAACAAAATACATGGCATTGAATATGAATAGAGACGGTCAGAAGGAGTATCTGGTGGAGGAATTGAATCTTAAAGAGGAACTGGGACTCTCAGAAATAGCAGAGAATCCGGAGGAGGTCTTTGTAAGGAAGCTGCAGGAGCGGCAAACCATAGAATTGAAAGAAAATATCTTCGAAGCATTATATGAAAAGAACCCACGTTGGTATGATATCATTACGATTACGTATATTCTGGGAAAGCCTCAGAAAGAAGTTGCAGAAAATATGGGTATGACGTTGGAAGTACTGCATAGTACGTTGTATCGGGCGAAGAAATGGATCAGAAAAAATTATGCAGAAGAATATGCCCACTTGAATAAAGTATAAAACAGGTGCCGGTATAGACACCTGTTTTATATACCATTGTATGCAAAATGGCTGCCAGTGGCAAGCATTTTGTATGCCGTAGTATTCAAAAAGATAGTCAGTGGCAAGATTTCTGTATATCAGGATTTGTTTGCTGCAGTTTCAATTAAATCGATAATCGTATCAATGGAATTCTGTTGCGGTGAATTCTTCATGGTGTCTATGTAAGAATTCCGGTTCTCATACAACTTCATGATGGAATCAAGAAGAATCTGCTTATTCAGTTCTTCTTCTTCCAGAACGATGCTGTAGCCCTGGCGTTCAAAAGAACGGGCATTCAGAATCTGGTCACCGCGGCTTGCATTTGCTGAAAGTGGAATCAGAAGATTCGGTTTATGTAGTGCAAGCAGCTCACAGATAGCATTGGCGCCTGCGCGTGAGATTACGATATCTGTCAGGGCAAAGAGATCTTTTAACTCTTCTTTGACATATTCGAACTGCGCATAGCCTTCCAGATTCTGCAGAGATTCGTCTACTTTGCCTCTGCCGCAGAGATGGACTATCTGGAATGTTTTTAACAGATCGGGAAGTATTCCGCGTACAGCATCATTAACAGCAACAGAGCCAAGGCTGCCCCCGACAACCATGATAACAGGTTTGTCAGAAGTAAAGTGGAGGAATTCTTTTGCTTTATATTTATCGCCGGATAACAATTCCTGGCGGATAGGGGACCCGGTTAATACGGCTTTGCCTTCTGGAAGGTGATTTAAAGTCTCTGGGAAATTACAGCAGACTTTGGCAGCGGATGGTATCGATAACTTATTTGCGAGGCCAGGTGTCATGTCAGATTCATGAATGATGGTTGGTACATGGCGGCTCTTGCCTGCCAGTACAACGGGAACCGAGACGAACCCGCCTTTAGAAAATATAACATCCGGTTTCAGAAGTTTTACCAGTTTCTTAGCTTCGCCAAGCCCTTTAACGACGCGGAACGGATCAGTAAAATTCTGTAGGCTGAAATAACGGCGTAATTTTCCGGAAGCGATTCCGTGGTAAGGAATTCCGAACTGTTCAATCAATTCTTTTTCGATTCCATTATATGAACCGATATAATGGATATCATATTGTAATTCTTTGAGCCGTGGTAAAAGGGCGATATTAGGTGTTACGTGGCCTGCGGTGCCGCCACCAGTTAAGATAATGCGTTTCATAGAGACCTCCAAACATTGATAAGAGTGAAATAAATGCACGAAACATATGTTATGATGTTAGGGACAAAAGCCATTTTCTTATAAGAATGAAATACATGACCTTTTGACCCTAGTACATCGAAAATTAAATAATTGCTATATTCACGCAGGATATGCTTTCGAGAGTGCAGGTCAAAAAACGTAGGCGTAGCGGGCTACGCTGAGGCTTTTT
>CANSLW010000079.1 GCA_947647815.1 uncultured Dorea sp.
TCTTATAGATGTCAAGCGCCACAAAGACGATTTGCAATGCTTCCATCCTGTAATTGTACCGCAATATTCATTGCCATACAAACCCAAACATGGTATATTATAGTAGTACTTTGTAACTTTGTACAAAAAAATATAATAAGAATTCTAGGGAGTGGTTAAAATGTATCAAAAAGAGTATGAACGTTGGATGGCTGCAGATCTTGAAGACGCGGATCTGAAACCAGAGTTATCCAAAATCGAAGGAAATGACGAGGAGATAAAAGAGCGTTTCGCAATATCATTGAAGTTCGGCACGGCTGGTCTCCGCGGCGTGCTGGGCGCCGGAACAAACCGTATGAATATCTACGTTGTGCGTCAGGCAACACAGGGACTTGCCAACTGGGTGAAGACCCAGGGCGGTAACCAGACTGTAGCGATCAGCTATGACAGCCGCTTAAAGAGCGATGTATTTGCCAAGACAGCCGCAGGTGTTCTGGCTGCCAACGGTATTCATGTAAGGATCTATGATGCATTGATGCCGGTTCCTGCACTTTCATTTGCGACACGTTATTATGAGTGCAACGCAGGCATCATGGTAACTGCATCCCATAACCCGGCAAAATACAACGGCTATAAAGCATATGGCCCGGATGGATGCCAGATGACGGATGATGCGGCTGCTATCGTATATGACGAGATACAGAAGACAGACGTCTTAGACGGAGCAAAATACATTTCATTTGCAGAGGGTGTTGAGAATGGTCTGATTCGTTTCGTTGGAGATGATTGCAAGAAAGCGCTTTATGAAGCAATTGAATCCCGCCAGGTTCGCCCAGGCTTGTGTAAGACTGCAGGTCTCAAATTAGTATACAGCCCGTTGAATGGATCCGGACTGGTCCCGGTAACACAGATTCTGAAAGATATCGGAATTACCGATATTACTATTGTTCCCGACCAGGAATATCCAAACGGATACTTCACCACCTGCAGTTATCCGAATCCGGAGATCTTTGCAGCACTGGAACAGGGACTGAAATTAGCCGAAGAGACAGGAGCTGACCTGATGCTTGCCACGGACCCTGATGCTGACCGTGTTGGTATTGCCATGAAGTGTCCGGACGGTTCTTATGAACTGGTAAGCGGTAACGAAGTGGGCGTACTGCTTCTTGATTATATCTGTGCCGGACGTATCGAGAAGGGTACAATGCCAGAGAATGCCGTCGCAGTAAAATCCATCGTATCTACTCCTCTGGCTGATGCCGTTGCAGAACATTATGGTGTAGAAATGAGAAACGTATTAACCGGATTCAAATGGATCGGCGATCAAATTGCCCAGTTAGAGACAGCCGGTGAAGTTGACCGCTTCATCTTTGGGTTCGAAGAGAGCTACGGCTACCTGGCAGGACCATATGTCCGCGATAAAGATGCTGTAATTGGCTCCATGTTGATCTGTGAGATGGCCGCATATTATAGAAGTATTGGAAGCTCTCTAAAGCAGAGAATGGAAGAAATCTATGCAGAATACGGCCGCTATCTGAACAAAGTAGACAGTTTCGAGTTCCCGGGGCTTACCGGAATGGATAAGATGGCAGGCATCATGCAGGGACTTCGTGACAACCCGCCTGCAGAGATTGCCGGAATCAAAGTAGTAAAAGCCGTTGACTATACGAAACCAGAGGAGACAGGGCTTCCGTCTGCTAATGTATTGATTTATACTCTGGAAGGCGGCGCAACTGTTATCGTTCGTCCTTCCGGAACAGAGCCGAAGATTAAGACATACTTCACAACTCTTGGAAAGGATCTTGACGAAGCACAGGCTCAAAAAGACAAACTTGCTGAGGCGATAAAGCCGCTCTTTGCATAAACAACTCATCTGTATACAACAGCAAAATATACCTGTGCGGTTATGAATCTGTTATTGACCGCACAGGTAGTAATTTTTTACAATCTAATCACGATATTTTATCTAAAGGACGGTAATAGCATGGAACAAATAAAGATCTTGTATAAAAAATACGGCGAAATATTAAGATATGTGATTGTCGGCGGATTAACGACCGTCATAAGCATGATCTTATTCTACGGATTAGTCTGGACTATCCTGGATGGGAATAACGCCTTCCAGCTGCAGATCGCCAACATCATCTCCTGGGCAGGCGCTGTTGCTTTCGCATATGTTACCAACCGAATCTTCGTATTCCAAAGCAAAGAAACAAAGATATTTAAGGAGTTAAGTGCCTTCGTCCTGTCTCGTGTGCTTACCCTTCTGCTGGATATGGGGGTCATGTTTCTACTTGCAACTATAATGCGCCTTGACTATAATCTGTCTAAACTACTCTCTATGATTCTGGTAATGATTGGGAACTATGTTATCAGCAAACTGTTCGTATTCAAGCCTTATTAAATATTTCTTTCTCTGCGGTTCACATTCTTACGCAGATAATTCCCCAGATTTGTAATGCACAGCAGTGTCACGATCAGGAATGTCCCCGGAATCAGAATCAGCCACCACGAATTCGTCAGCAATGCATTCTCCGCCAGAGACATCATACTCCCCCATGAGATTATTTCCACCGGCAGCCCAATCCCCATAAAGCTCAATGTAGACTCTGCAACGATAGCGCTGCGGACATTCATGACTACCATGAACATGATTGAAGATACAAAATTAGGAGTCAGATGCCTCCATAATATATAGAAAAAACTACCTCCCATGCATTTTGAAGCAATCACATATTCACTGTTTCGAATCTGCCGCACTTCTGTACGTATAATCTTCGCAATGCTCATCCAGCTTGTAATACCGATTACAAAGGAAATACTAAGGACACTTGCCTTTCCTAAGATTGCCTGTACAAAGATGACCATCAGTAAACCCGGGATACTAAGCAGAATCTCCGTCAGTCTCATCAGCAATGTATCAGCCCATGCAGGCGCACTCCCACTGACTGCCCCGAAAACTACCGCAATCATCGTAGATATCACCGTAGACACAATCCCTATGAACAGGGATATCCTGCCTCCATACCAGACCATGGAGAAAATATCACGCCCCATCATATCAGTTCCAAAAAGAAACTCCCTGTCAGGCGCAATATTGTAATGCTGGAAATCCAGATAGGACGGGTCTTTCGTCATAATCAGATTACAGAAAAGACACCCTGCCACAATTAACATCAACAGGCCGCCGGACAAAACCGGCTTCCCCTCATGCCATCTGTTCTTTTTCTCTTGTTTTTCCGAAGGTATCTGTCGAATTCCTACAACTTCAAATTGCTCTGTCATACTCTAGTCACCTCCGCAGTATCTGCAGCATCCGGCATACCTGCCACACCTGTAATCTCTGATGTTATATCCATCGTACAAACCAATTCATTCATCTTCACCCTCGGATCGATTCTCTCATTAATTGTCTGTGCAATCATATTACACACGATCACCAGAATCCCTGACATAATGCACAAGACCATCAGAAGGTTATAATCCTGATATCTTGCGCTCTCATAAGAAAGCGTTCCAAGTCCCGGATAGGAAAAAACAGTTTCGATAATGTAAGTCCCCCCTAGAATATGCGGCACAGAAATCGCCATAATACTCAGATAGGAAGGGATGATATTTTGCAGACAATGTCTGAACATGATATTACGTTTCTTAAGTCCTTTTGACCTTGCAAGCAATACATAGTCTGCTCTCACCTCTTCCAGAAGTTTATTGCGTATCATATATGCATAATACCACAGATGATTGATAACTACTATTATCATAGGAAGAATCAGATGCCAGATACGGTCACCCGCATCCCCTTCTCTTCCAATCGTATAAGCGCCGCCGCTTGGCAGCCACTGCAAGTTAACTGAAAATACCAGAATCAACACCAACGACAGCCAAAACTCCGGAATACAGCTTATAATCGTCCCCGCCTTACAGATAACGCGGTCTATCATCCGGTCTTCATGCCACGCACAGAAGATTCCAAGCAGCAGTGAGAACACGAAGATCAGAAGAAAACCGACTCCTCCCAGAATCAACGTATTTCCAATCCGTCCCCTGATGACTTCTAACACGTCCATTTTGTATTTGTATGAGATTCCAAAATCCCCATGGAACACATTCTCAAGCCAGCGGATATACTGGATGGAAAGCGGGTCATCTAACCCCAGCTTCTCCTCTGCCCACTCCCGTTCCGCAGGACTCATCTTCTCCACACGATCGCCGTAATAAGACACCAGCGGATCTCCCGGCGCCAGTCTTGACATATAGAATACAACCGCCGACAGAAGAAATATACTTATCAAAAATGTCAAAAACCTACGCATTATCACAACCCTTTCTGACGCTCTATTCGTGGATTCGGTATCGGTATTGCGGACAGAAGCCTCTTTGTATAAGGATGCTTCGGATTAGCAAAAAGCTCTTTCACTGGCGCCGTCTCCACCAGCTTCCCTCGATACATGACCCCGACTCTGTCACACAGAAATTCTACCATGGCAAGATCATGCGCAATAAATAAGAAAGAGAAACCATGTTCCTTCTGAAGATGCCTGAACAGATTCACAATCTGTGCCTGAATCGATACATCCAGCGCCGCAACTGGTTCATCCGCCACCAGAAGCTCCGGTTCCATCACCAACGCCCTTGCAATCGCCACACGCTGTCTCTGTCCTCCTGACAGTTCAGAAGGATATTTATCCAGATAATCCGCATTCAGTCCTACATAATGCATCTGGAATTCTGCTTCTGCACGCATAGTCCCTCTCGGCGGAGTCATATGCTGTATCCTCATTGGTTCTGATATAATATCGCATACCTTCATACGCTGATCCAGACTGGAATCCGAATCCTGGAAAATAATCTGGCGCGTTGTCTGCAGCATCCGTTTATTCTTACGAAACTGCCTGGAATCACAGACATCAACTCCTTTATAGATAATCCTGCCGCCTGATGGCTTATAGATATTCATTACACACCGGGCAACTGTCGATTTTCCAGAACCAGATTCCCCGACAAGACCGAATATCTCTCCCCTTCGTATTTTAAATGAGACGTCATCTACTGCTCTCACCGATATCTTCCTCGTTATAGGAAATATATGAGAAAGATGCTGTACATCCAGCAGGATTTCTTCCTCTTTCATCCATCCACCAACTTTCTTTTACTACCAATTACCTGTATAGTCCTGCAACCGGAGATTCTATCTTAGGCGCACGCTCATCTAACAGCCACGTAGCCGCATAATGCGTATCTGTAACCCGGAACATCGGCGGTTCTTCTTCATAATCAATCGCCAACGCATATTCATTTCTACATGCAAAGGCATCTCCTTTTGGCGGATTAATCATCGTTGGCGGCATGCCAGGAATCGTATACAATGTATCCTTTCCCTTAGAGAATGCCGGAAGAGAACGCATAAGCCCCCATGTATACGGATGTCTTGGATCATAGAATATCTCATCTGCCGTGCCAATCTCAACAATCTTACCCGCATACATCACCGCAACACGGTCTGCCACTCTTGCAACCACACCCAAATCGTGAGTCACAAAGACGGTTGCTGTCTTAAGCCTTCTCTGGATATCTCGAAGCAGATCCAGAATCTGTCCCTGTATCGTGACATCAAGCGCCGTTGTCGGTTCATCCGCGAACAGGATATCTGGATATCCCGCAAGAGCTATCGCCATCACACTCCTCTGACGCATACCGCCGGAAAAATGATATGGATACAGCTTCATACGTTCTTCCGGACGATCTATCCCGACTAATGCCATTAATTCAATCACCTGGCACTTTAATTCCGCCTTCGAGATTCTCGGCCGATGTACCTTTACCGCCTCTGCTATCTGTGCTCCAACAGGCATAGTCGGATTCAGTGCCGTCATAGGATCCTGAAATATCATGGAAAATATCTTGCCCCGCATTTTCCTCATCTCCTGCTCACCATATCCCGTGATGTCCACACCATTGATGCAGATACTGCCTGATTTGATCTTAGCGCTAGAAGGCAGAAGCTTCATAATACTCTTACACAAGACACTCTTCCCGCAGCCCGATTCTCCCACAACTGCAAGCACTTCCCCTGCTTTCAGCGTAAAACTTACATTCCGCACCGCCTCCACTTCTCCTTTTGGTGTATAGAAACTGACAGACAGATTCTTCACTTCTAACAAATCCGGCGCCCTCCTTCCCAAAACATTGCCTATTGCTCAATCGTCCATTCTGTGATATTCCAGAAGATACCCACGCCATGATGCCCCATTACCGTATCCGGATTAATACCGTGAATCTTAGAATCCGCTACGTAATTCGCATCCACATAGCAGATAAAAGCATACGCCGGGTCTTTCGCCAACTCAACCTGGAATTGATCATAAGCCGCCGCACGTACTTCTGAATCATCCGACTGGCGTGCCTCTGTCAGATACTGATCTACTCTTTCATTAGAATATCCGTTATAATTCGCGCCTTTATCCGTACCAAATACTTTGTATGTATGATCGTCCGCATCAAAAGGACTTCCCCATCCAATCAGATATGCCATCTGTCCGCCCCAGTCTACCTGAGCCGGGATATCCACCGTACACTTGATTCCAATTTCGCCAAGCTGCTGCGCCGCTGCCTGAGCCATATCTATACGCACCTGATCTCCTGCACCGACACTGATGACAAATCCAACCGTTTCTCCATTCCTCTCATAGAAACCGCCGCTGCCCATCTTACATCCCGCGTCTTCCAAAAGTTCCTTCGCTTTTTCAGGATTATAATCATAATGTTCAACATTCTCATTATTATAAATATTGCGCTGTAACGGCCCGTAAGCTACAATTCCCTGCCCCAGGACCACAGAATCCAGAATCGCCTGCCTGTCAATCCCAAAACAGATTGCCGGAATGAGGTCTCGGTTCTTTGTCCAGTACTCATTCTGGAAATTGAAAAGAATACCACGATAATCAGAAGTCTTCATATCATAACATGCATAACCATCCCTGTCTGCAAAAGACTGTGCATCCTTTGGCGTCAAAAGCGCTAAGTCCAGCTCCCCTGATTCCATCTGTATCGCCTTCACATTATCATCCGGAACAATCTTGAATATAATTCTGTCGATGTCAGGCTCCCCCTTAAAATATTCTTCATTCTTTGTCAAAGTAATTGCCTGTCCCGCATCCCAATTCTCCAGTTTATAGGGCCCGGTTCCCACAGGATTACGGAAGAAATCCGACTCTTGCATATCTTCACCGGCCAGCAGATGCTCCGGCAGAACCGCCATCGTCATATAATCAAGAAATGCCACATTAGGAGCTGCAAGATGAAATGCAATCGTATGTTCATCCACCACCGTAATTTCTTCAACATCTTCATAATTCGGCGCATTCTCAGATCCGTTATCCGGATCCATGATGGACTCGATTGTAAATTTTACATCGTCAGCCGTAAGATCTTCTCCGTCATGCCATCTTACACCTTCTTCCAGATAAAAAGTATAAGTGCAAGTCTCCTCGTCAAATTCCCACTCCTTTGCAAGACCAGGAACCACCTCATTATTGGCGTTATGAGCCGTAAGCCCGTTGAATATCAGAATATTGATTTCACCATGTTCATCCATAGCCGGGTTAATCCTTGTATAATCTCCGCTGCCATAGACCAGTGTATTTCCTGTATCTCCATTCCCAGCTCTGCGATTCTGTGAATCAGATGACTGTGAACATGCTGTCAATGCAGTTATCAATACAAACACTTGCAATATACATAATGCTCTTCTTATATATTCTCTTCTATCCTTCATAGCTCCTTATCTTCCTTTCCTCCATTCAATCCAAGACGGTTAATCTGCGCCGCCATATATCCGGCTCCGTATCCGTTATCTATATTCACCACTGCAATACCATTTGCACAGGAATTAATCATAGTAAGCAATGCAGATAATCCATTCATACTTGCGCCATACCCGACCGATGTGGGAACCGCAATCACCGGCTTATCCACCAGTCCGCCGATCACACTGGCAAGAGCCCCTTCCATCCCGGCAACCGCAACTACACACATGGCACTCTGTATTATCTCTACTTTGGAGAGCAGCCTGTGGATCCCGCTTACTCCCACATCATAGATACGCTCAACGTTATTTCCGAAGAATTCCGCTGTCTGCGCCGCCTCCTCTGCCACGGGAATATCCGCCGTGCCCGCCGTACATACTGCAATCTTGCCGATCCTCTTCTTATCCTTCTTCTCAATCTTCAGAATCCTGGAGAGCGGGTCATATTCTGCTTCTTTATATCTGTCCTGTATCAGTGCTGCCTGTTCACCGGATGCTCTCGTCCCCAGCACTTCTCCTTCCGCATCGTAGATTCTCCCATATATCTGGCACAGATGCTCATCTGCTTTCCCGCTGCAATAAACCACCTCAGCAAATCCTGAACGCAGTTTCCTGTGTGTATCCAATTTGGCATATCCCAGTTCTTCTAACGGCTGTCTTCTAAAGAATGCTTCCGCATCTTCTACAGACATCTTTCCAGATCTTACCTGTTCTAATACTTCCTTTACTTCCATCATATTTTCTCTCCTCCATACATCTTTGGCAGAATCTACATTCGCCGTCTATACCATGATTTTTATGAATACAAGGCAGCTAAAAAGCGTACAAATCTCCTACTGGAAATCTGTACGCCTTCCTGACATACGTTCTGCAAATTGTACCTTATATATTCAAAGTTCCCTATATCTGAACAGCATATCCTGTAATACACAGACAGAAATACCAGTTTATGACACTTCTGTGTCATCCTGACTGCTTCTGCAGCCTGCTTTATCTATCAGTGCATCATACTTATCTGCCGCCATATCCTTTTAGCTCATCTCTCAACCGTTCAACCACAGCATCCAACATATCACCCACAGTCACACTCTTCACACCTACGATGATATTATTACAGTGATTGCTGGGAATCAAAAGTTTCTTCACATTACTTTGTCCGACTGCTGCAGCCATAGCCGGTGTTATCTCGCCATACATAGAATCCGCGATAGCGACGCCTACCGGTCCGATAATCATATCAGCATTTCTGCAGCCTACAATCACTGCATTCTCTCCGGTAGCCGCATGGTCAGCCCCTGCCTTCAACATATTCGATGTTGCCAGGGAATTCGTGCCGACAGCTGTAATCTCCACCTGCGGGAACTCCTTCTTCACAGAAGTGACCAGCTGTCTTCCCAGTCCGCCTCCCTGCGCGTCTATAATTAATATATTCATAGGAACTCCTTACCTCATAACCTGTTCTCAGAACAAAGAAATTATATCAGACATCTTTTCCTTTTGCAATATAGATTAGTTCATTATTTCTTTATCTTGAATTAAGAAACTTTCGATTTGTTTAAGGGAATAAACATATTTTGGACACATTTAAACCGTATACTTATAGTCAGATAGTTGATAAACATTTCAACTATCTCCCCCCTCACAAAGTATTGCACCCTGGGATACACTCCCGGGTGCCGCACTTTACTCTCATTCCTTTTAGATAACTATAACAACGACGAGAACCCCACATTCCATTGGTTTGTGGGGTTCTTGTTGTTTTGAATGATACTAAGATGATACTATTTTTCTTGCTTTCCGTACTTTCTTACAATCTCCTGCATCGTATCCCATTTCTGCTCCATATCTTCCACCAGCTTGAACTGTGTACGGCATCTGTCCAGATTGTGTCCTTCCCTGTGAATCTTGAAATACTTATCTCCTTGCAGATAATCTGTCAGGAAACGCATACCGCACTCGAATGTCATGACCTTAGCGCCCATCGGAAGCAATTCTATCTCCTTCTCTGTCAGTCTTCCTGCACAGCCTTCGATAAAACCTTTGGAATACAGGTCATATAATTCCATATTACAGGACACCTTCGACAGGTCTCTCTCGTCCTCAGCTGCCGTGCTGGCTCCAAAGCGGATTGAATCTCCGAAATCATTCATTGCCAGACCGGGCATAACAGTATCCAGGTCTACAACACAGATTGCTTTGCCGGTCTTATTATCAATCATGATATTGTTAAGTTTCGTATCATTGTGTGTTACACGAAGCGGTAATTCTCCTTTTGCCTGAAGATCAGAGAAGCAATTCGCAACATCTTCTCTGTCCAGCACAAACTGAATCTCTTTTGCCGCTGACGCCGCTCTTCCTAAGATATCTTCTTCTACACTTTTCTTAAAGACAGCGAAACGCGCTTTGGTATCATGAAATCCTACTATCGTCTCATGCAGCGTTTCTGCCGGATAATCTGCAAGCATTCTCTGGAAATTACCAAATGCAACTGCGCTCTGATAAAAATGTTCTGGTTTCTCTACCAGGTCATAGCTGGTTGTATCTGTGATGAATTTGTAAGAACGCCAGTATTCCCCACAGGAATCACGGTAATATGGTTTACCGTCAAGCGTCGGAATCACATTCAGAGTCTCTCTCTCTGGATCTCCGCCTTTCTCGATAATCTTCTGCCGGAGGTGTGACGTTACACCTACCACATTCTCCATAAGTTCTACTGGATTTTCGAACACACTGTTATTCATTTTCTGAAGAATTACCTTGATACTCCCCATGCCAGAGATCTCAAAATTCAACAAATACGTATCATTGATATGCCCGCTTCCATATGCGCAGCCTCTCGTAAGCCTGCCGTTAAACTGAAAATTTGCAATTACTTCCGCAATCTGTATTGGTGATGCTTCTCCCATTATATCTCCTCCCACAAATGTTCCGGATAGATTCCGTCGTCTTTCATCTTCTGAAGCGCTGCGACAACCACCGGTTTATCTTCTTTATAAGTTACTCCATACCATTTATCTGCAGATTTGAGAACCGCCGCCGTGGCACGGTCTGCCCCCAGAAGGTCGCTTACCACCGATGGCAGGAAGTATTCACATTTCATTGGATTCGCTTTAAGCCCTTCATCCAGGAATGCCGGGAATCCATCTCTGATCTCGTCCAGGATGCTCCTTGTAAATCCCCACATATTCATAGAAACCGTCGCATCTGCTTCGACCGGAATCCATGTCTGTCCGTCGTCTTCCGTATATGCAATGCCGCCATCCCGCTTCTCTATCCTTGTTCTCTCATGAATGCCTGTTAATTCTCCATTCTCATTCATATCGCAGATTCCGCGCGCTACATGCCCATTATCAGTTACGGTATTGCCCAGCTGATACCCTACCATCGTATAACGGTACTTCTCATCGTCCTCATGCGTTGACAGATAATCATAGATTAACTGGAAAGCTTCCCTTCCATAATAATCATCTGCATTGATTACTGCAAACGGTCCATTAATCTGGTCTATACAGCTTAATACGGCATGCGCCGTTCCCCATGGTTTCACGCGTCCTTCCGGCACAGTATACCCTTCTGGCAGATTCTCAAGTTCCTGATATGCATAAGAAACTTCCATATACTTCTCAATACGTTTCCCTACAGTCTCCTTGAAATCCGCTTCATTCTCTTTTTTGATGATGAAGATTACTTTCTCGAATCCAGCTTTTCTGGCATCAAACATAGAGAAATCCATAATAATATGTCCTTCGCTGTCTACCGGGTCAATCTGTTTCAGACCTCCGTAACGGCTGCCCATACCAGCCGCCATAATCACTAATACTGGCTTATCCATCTCTTTACCTCCACATTAATTATTACTGAAATTCACTTTAAACATTGTAGTACAAAAAAGGAGAAAAATCTTTGCACTATAATCTTATTGATTTACACTATCTGCATTTCTTCTCTTTTCATTTATCATCAAATCAGTTATCATAGAATTGGATTTCCATAAAACAAATAATTCACAAAAGGAGACTGCTATGAGTTATCATGGAACAATATTAAAAAAGTCTATAACTATCAGCAAAATATACAGCATCCATTACTTTGAATATATGAATAATTTTTCTTTCTGCGGGGAAACTCATGATTTCTGGGAATTCATCTGTGTAGATAAAGGAGAAGTAGGTGTAACCGCCGATGAGAAGTTCACAATACTGAAACGCGGAGATATAGCTTTTCATCAGCCAAATGAATTCCATAATGTACAGGCAACCGGAAAGATTGCTCCCAATCTGGTAGTCATATCATTCCAATGCAAGGATAACGCCATGACTTTCTTTCGGAATCAGGTCCTTCGCATAGATGAGACAGAACATAATCTACTTGCCAATATCATTATCGAGGCACGTCGATGTTTTGACTGCCGGTTAGATGATCCCTATCTTCAGAATATGCCGCAAAAGGAACCAGATATGTTCGGAGCCGAACAGTTGATCTGCCTATACCTGGAACAGCTCTTGATTCATCTGATACGAAGATATGCTAATCCACTGGCATCTCATCGGAAAATTGTAAAGACAGCACCTTTAAAATCCATTAAAAACAAGAACGATGCCGAGATTTTCAACCGTATCACTGATTATATGGAAAATCACCTGGACTCTACTATCACGATTGAACAGATCTGCAAGGATAACCTGATAGGAAGAGCCCAACTTCAGAAAATCTTCAAAGAACAATGCGGACTGGGAATTATTGAATATTTTTCTCTGCTGAAAGTCAATGCCGCTAAAGAGATGATTCGGACAAACTATTTGAATTTTACCCAAATCTCAGAACAGCTTGGGTATTCATCGATTCATTATTTTTCCAGACAATTTAAAAAAATCACCGGCATGACTCCTTCGGAATATGCCCAGTCAATCAAAGCAATGGCAGAGGGTGTTTTTTGACCCTCTGCCATCTTAGTATCTATCTACTGCGGAACTTTTGACAATGCTGCCGCATCTGCCACTACAATTACATCATTATGCATCTGAAGAATCGATGCAGGGACCGATGGCGTCACCGGACCAAAGAATGCTTTCGCAACAATATCTGCCTTATCTTCTCCACTTACAACTATCAGAATCTTCTTTGCCCGCATGATAGTTCCAATCCCCATAGTATACGCCTGTCTCGGAACATCGTCAGCTGATGCGAAGAATCTTTTATTTGCCTCAATCGTCCTCTCCTGCAGGTCTACGCAATGTGTCTCCTTATCAAATGCATCTGCCGGTTCATTGAAACCAATATGTCCATTGTGTCCCAATCCTAACAGCTGAAGATCCACTCCGCCGAGAGACCGGATAATCTCTTCGTATTTCGCACACTCTTCTTCGCTGTCTTCCTTCATGCCATCCGGCAGATGTGTTTTCTCCGGATCGATATTTACTTTATCAAATAAATTCTCATGCATGAAATAATAGTAGCTCTGGTCGTTGGTACGAGGAAGCCCTTTATACTCATCCAGATTCACTGTCTTCACCTCTGAAAAATCCAGATCGCCCTCTTTGAATTTCTCAACCAGATTTGCATAGGTTCCTATCGGTGTTGATCCTGTCGCAAGACCCAGCACACAATCCGGCTTCATGATTACCTGTGAAGCAATAATATTAGCAGCCTTCCTGCTCATCTCATTATAATCTGCTGTTTTGTAGATTTTCATTACATAATCCTCCTAATTTTATTCTCATACATATCACTCTATCAAAAAACATGCTTAAACGCAAGAAAAACCGCCATTACTTTACATAACGACGGCTTTTGCATGCATTTAATATCCTGATTACTCCTGTACGTATGGCATCAATGCAATATGACGAGCTCTCTTGATCGCTACCGTAAGAGCTCTCTGATGCTTTGCACAGTTTCCAGTAATTCTTCTTGGAAGAATCTTTCCTCTTTCAGAGATGTACTTTCTTAACTTTGCTACATCCTTGTAATCAATCTCGTTATTCTCCTTACCGCAGAA
>CANSLW010000080.1 GCA_947647815.1 uncultured Dorea sp.
TCCCATAAAATCAAGGTTTAGAACAATAAAACAAGGTAGTAATTTGACACTACCACATTAGAACAGGAGGAATTGAAATGAAACAAAATATACACCAGTTACTTCAATCTGCATTCGAAGCCCCGCCGCCGGCGCATAAGGAAGAATTCCTAAGAACCGCCCCCCGGATTAGAATCAGCAATCTCTCTTTCATACTATACCAGGCTGCATATATCCGCAAATGGATCTGGGTGATATCTGCCTTCGCCTTTGCTTTATCACTATCTGCCGTCTGCCTGATGGACCAGGAAGTCCTGCCGGCGCTGTCCGCTCTGATCCCGTTTATCGCCATATCCGTGGGAATAGAAAGCGGAAGCTCATCCATCTACAATATGGCAGAACTGGAGTTATCTTCCAGATTCTCTCTAAAAAGCGTACTCCTTGCACGCATGGAAATACTGGGAATCTCTCACCTCTTCCTTTTGTGTATCCTGATTCCGCTGGGCAGTATCCGTAATACCAACACACTCTGGCAGACAGGCGTGTATCTTCTGGTTCCTTACCTGGTAACTACCGGCACAAGCCTGTGGATCAGCCGGAAAATACGTGGGAAAGACGCAAATTATGCATATATAGGAACGGCAGCTATCGTCAGCGGAGCCAGTCTTTATCTCCCTGTAATACTGCCCTGCTATTATCAGACGGACTATCTGTTCCGGTGGGTGATATTATTGATTATTTTCATCATATTTACAGTAACAGAATTTACTAAAATAATCCAGGAAACGGAGGAACTAAGATGGAGCTTATCATAGACCATGTATCCAAACAATACCAGAACAAAATTGCAGCCGACAACATTTCCCTGAAACTTATGAAAGGAATCTACGGATTACTCGGAGAAAACGGCGCCGGAAAGACTACCCTTATGCGGATGATCTGCGGAGTCCTGAAACCTGACAGCGGTACAATCGCCATGGACGGCCTGGATGTCGCTACGGAAGAATACCGATCCCATCTCGGATATCTTCCACAGAATTTCGGATATTATCCGGAATTTACGGGAATGGATTTCCTGCTTTATATGTCGGTGTTAAAGGGAATGCCAAAAACGCAGGCAAAAAGAAGAATCCAGGAACTATTAGAACTGGTTTCTTTACAGGATGTTTCCAGAAAGAAGATCAAGACTTACTCCGGCGGGATGAAGCAGCGGCTGGGAATTGCACAGGCGCTTCTGAACCGCCCGCAGCTTCTGGTCCTGGATGAACCCACGGCAGGACTGGACCCAAAAGAACGGGTGCGGTTCCGGAACATGATTGACCGTCTCGGAGATGAGAGTATCGTCTTACTCTCTACCCATATCGTCTCTGATATTGAACATATTGCAGATGTGGTATTGATGATGCAGGGCGGGAAGTTGATCTATCAGGGCGAATGGGATAGCGAAAAAGATCTGGAAGACTTCTACCTGCAGAATATTTCTACTCAGAATATTTCCGACAAAAAAACTTCATAGAAACACAGGAGGAAATTATGAATCAGATACATATCATACGGCTTTTATACGGCTTCGAACTTAAGAAAATCTTCATGCGCAAAACCACGTGGATCATCCTCGGAATCATGACGGTATTAAGCGTCTGGATCCCATTTGCCGATCTTTCTTCCATCGGTTATTCCATCGACGGCAAAGATATCAGCGGATATGAGATGATGCTTATGGACCGGGACGCGGCGCGAAAGCTCTCCGGCAGAGTGATTGACGATCAATTATTGAAAGAAATGCAAAGCGCCTATCACAGGAATCCCAAGGAAGACAACAGTAAAGAGCAGGCTGATTATACCGTTGATTTCTCTACAGGCATGGAAAGCGCATTCGTCTCCGGAGACGGGGAGGATTCCCCTGAACATGAAAATATCAACATTGACGGCACCGCGCACTCTTATAGTCCGGTTCTCTCCTATATTACAAAAATTGTGGAAAATTCCAATCTGGCATTAGAAGTGGATGAAACCCAATTATACCAGGAACGGCGCAATGGCCTATCCCAGACCTGGAACGACCAGCTTCTGACAGAAGATGAGATTGCCTACTGGACAGATCAAGAAGCGCAGATTACGGTTCCTTTCACCTACGAGTATGCCGGCGGATGGGATGCTCTGTTTGAACATATCTTTCCCTTGAATTTCATGCTGTTGCTGCTAATTGCAGTGTGCCTTTCCAATGTATTTTCTACAGAACACCTGCACAGGACGAATCAGCTCATCCTGTCCAGCCGTTACGGAAAGACGCCCCTCTATCTGGCAAAGCTGTCAGCAGGACTTACCTTTGGCATCTCTTGCGCATTCCTTCTCTTCCTGGGAAATGCATCCGCATGTATCCGTCTCTATGGAGCCGACGGCCTTCATGCGGCATTACAGAACGTGCTCCCTGCCTCTTCCCGTCCCGTCAGTGTGGGCAGAGCCGTCCTCATACTGTTCGGGTTGTTTCTAACGGTTTCAATGCTTTACAGCATCGTTACGATGTTTTTGTCTGAGTGGCTGAAACGCAGTGCGGCGGTCATGGCAATCCTGACCGGGTTTATGTTATTGACAATGATGTTCGATATCCCTTACAGCTACAGGATAGCTTCCCAGGCTTATGACCTGCTTCCTACTACACTGTTAGTTGAATGGCAGTTCTGGGATGACAGGCTGTTCTCTGTGTTCGGAACCTATCTGACGAATTTTCAGATTGCATGGACCGCGTATTTTATGATTGGTATTCTGTTGGCCTGGATGGGCAAAAGACTCTATGTCAGAATATCCAGACAATAAATATCTCTGCTTATTATTTGTTGATTAAGTATTATGGATAGCGTATACTAATAAAAGGTATTTGTTTTGTACCATCCGGCGAACGCCAAAAGGAATATAAGGAGATAGATTCATGGAGTTTTCATCTTATTTCCCAATCTGGAATAAACTAACTGCAGCACAGCAACAGCTTTTGGAAAAAAATGCCATTTACCGTAATGTAGAAAAAGGTACGATAATCCACAACGGCAGCGTCAACTGTATCGGCCTTCTACTGGTTGGCAGCGGTCAGCTCCGTGCCCGCATCCTTTCTGACGAAGGACGGGAAATCACCCTTTACCGCCTGTTCGAGAGGGATATGTGCCTGTTCTCTGCTTCCTGCATCATGAACAGCATCCAATTTGAAATCACGATTGAAGCAGAAAAGGATACCAGGCTTTGGGTGATACCGGCAGATCTCTATAAGAAGCTGATGGCTGAATCTGCAACGGTTGCTAATTATACCAACGAGGTCATGGCCGCTCGTTTTTCCGAGGTCATGTGGCTGATGGAACAGGTGCTCTGGAAAAGTTTCGATAAGCGGCTTGCCGGTTTCCTGCTGAATGAATCAGAGCTTGAGGATACAAGGCTTTTGAGGATCACCCATGAAGCAATCGGCAATCATATGGGCAATCCCAGAGAAGTGGTCACCCGGATGCTGAGATACTTCCAGAATGAGGGGATTGTACGGCTCTCTCGAGGAATGATTGAAATTACCGATGTAGAAAAACTAAAAAACCTAGCAGAATAAAGCGCATAAGAGGGATGCCTGAACCACCAGACATCCCTCTTTTCTTTCTATTTATTTTTCCATTCCACAAAGATAACTCTCCTGAGCTCCCAGGACTTCCTCGGCACAGGCACGGTAGAAGCTGTAGCCACCGGAATAATTATAGCAGTCAAAGCCGTTCTGGGTAAGTATCCGACAGGCAATATAGCTTCGGATACCGCTCTGACACATTACATATACTGTTTTTCCTGAATCTAGTTCAGAAAGGCGCTCCCGCAGTTCATCCACAGGAATATTGATAAAGCCGTCGACATGGTCTCTTGCGTATTCGCCGACGGTGCGGACATCCAGGCGGATTACGCTGTCATCCTCCAAAAGGTTTGGAATATCCTTGTAGAAAAACTGTCTGAGTTTGCCGGTCATAATATTCTCAATCATAAATCCCGCCATATTTACCGGGTCTTTGGCAGAAGAATAGGGCGGTGCATAGGCAAGATCCAATTCTTTCAGGTCAAAAGCTGTCATCTTGGCATGAATGGCTGTTGCCAACACGTCAATACGCTTATCCACACCTGCGTAACCGACAATCTGCCCGCCAAGGATTCTGCCCGTTCCGTTTTCGTAGACGACCTTCATCATCATGTTCTGGCCGCCGGGATAATATCCCGCATGGTTCATGGGAGAGAGGTATACCTTATCACAATCAATACCGGCCTTTTTGGCAGCCTGCTCGTTAATGCCTGTCGTTGCGGCAGTCAGATCGAACACCTTAATGACCGAACTGCCCTGGGAACCATGGTAACGGCTGTCGCCGCCGCAGATGTTGTCTGCCGCAATCCTTCCCTGCTTGTTCGCCGGTCCTGCCAGCGCAAGAAGGGTATCCTGTCCGGTGACGCTGTGTTTTACCTGCACGGCATCACCCACAGCGTAAATATCCGGGATGGAGGTTTCCATTCGGTCATTTACCAGGATGCTTCCTTTCATACCTAATTCCAAACCTGCCTTCTCTGCCAGTCCTGATTCCGGGGTAACACCGATTGCCAGTACCACCATATCGGCAGTGATTGCAGGACGATCCTTTAACAACACTTCAACACCGCCAGAGCCTGCTTCAAATCCCTCCACCGAACAACCGAGCATCAGTTTAATGCCTTTCTGACGCATCTTGGCATGAATAAATACCGCCATGTCCCAATCAAAGAGATTCATCAACTGCCCGGGACGCTGAACAATGGTCACATCCATTCCCAGATCCCGCATATTTTCCGCAAGCTCCAATCCGATAAATCCGCCGCCTGCCAACACCACAGACTTAGGTTGTTTCCGGTCGATATACTGACGAATCTTCAACGTGTCCTCTACCGTTCTGAGGGTAAACAAATTGTCGACGCCAATTCCCGGGAGATTGGGCTGCGTAGGCCTTGCACCGGGGGAGAGCAGAAGTTTATCATAGCTTTCCTCAAACTCCTCTCCGGTTTCAAGATTCTTCACAGAAACCGTATGCTCGTCCGGATGAATTCCCGTCACTTCGTGATGCACTTTCATGGTGATATTGAAACGAGTCTTAAAACTCTCAGGTGTTTGCAGAGTCAGCTCCTCCTGATCTTCTATCACACCGCCGATATAATACGGCAGGCCGCAGTTCGCATAAGAAATGAAGCCGCTCCTCTCAAAAACTATAATCTCCGCCTGTTCATCCAGCCTGCGGATACGGGCAGCAGCGGTAGCTCCGCCTGCAACGCCTCCTACAATCACTACTTTCATCTATGCTTCCACCTTTCCACGCCATGCGGCAATGCCGCCGATATTTTTTACCTGCTGATACCCCATTCGCTGCAGCGCTGCCGTTGCCTGTCTGCTCCGTGAACCGCTATAGCAGTACACATATAAGGGTGTATTCTTATCCTTAGCTATGTTGTAAATATTGTCAATGGTTTGTAATGGTATATTTTTACTTCCGGGGATGTGACCGCCGCTGTATTCATCTTCCCCTCGCACATCTAGCAGAATGCTTCCTGTGACTATTCGCTGTTCCTCGACGCCCTGATTGATATCCGGCCCACGTAAGAATTCAAAAAGCCCCATATGGACACCTCCTTGTTTTTCCCTTTATAGCTTTAGTATATCAAAACGAGAAGTTTTCTTCTGTGATATTATCACAGAAGAATTCAGAAGCTGCTTTATATCTTAATTTTTATTGACATTTTCCGCTGGCAGTAGTATATTTTTCTCAAGTATATAAAGAGGAGCAGCCGAACACCATACGGTGTATTTGAAAGCGTCACCCGATACCGGGAGGTATCCGTATCAAATGAGATGTGCAAGACTTTTATCGTGGCAGATGTCATGATAAGAGTCTTTTTATTTTATGACTGCACCGTGGCATCATTACCGGCATATATTTATGGCAGCTGTCACGATAAGAAAAATCGCAGCATCTGAAACTCGCCAAACTGGCGTTAATGCCTTTTGGCACGACGGTACGTTAACATTCATGTACCAATTATATTAAAAACAGAAAAGGAGAATTATACTATGGAAAAAAACAATATGTATGCCCGAAATGCGGAAATATCTGAAATAAAATACCGGGCTATTGGAGTAACACTTCCAACAGCCCGGTATTTCCTGTCTCTGATATGAACAGATGAATTTACCCCATCTTATAATATGGACAATGCTTCTTCAGGCACTGCTGGTTCTCACTGGAGAACCCACACTCAATCTTCTCCGGCAGTTCCATCTCCACTCCCAGCTTTTCCTTCACAAATATCACGGCCTCTCTGACAGCTGTAAATGAATCTCGTTTACAGCATCTGGGGCCTCCAAGCTCTGCGATGGCGCCAAGAGCACGGGAAGTCATTGCATTGGAAAGACGCCAGGAATTCCCAGTCAGCGGCGTCGCCTTCGTTATGATACTCATGAAGATACCGGTACTCACTGCCGCACCGCAGCACCCCCACAAGCCGCAGGCTCCTCCCGGATATTCGCTCCCCCGCGCTTTCATCTCATTCAATGCTTCTTCGAATGCCTCCTGTCCGCCGCAGTTCTCATAGCCTTTGCAGTTCTTATATGCCGTAAGCAGCACCGCTCCAACCATAACATGATGCTCTGGTCCATGCATGTATATGTAGGGGTTTTCCATCAGTTCCTGCATGAGGGCGAGCGGATTCTTCGCCCCGCTTGCCCTGCATCCATCCATAATCACCTGTATCCCCTTCTTTGCATGACATTCATCACACACATAGTGGCCATCCTCACAGCTTGCATGGCTTTCAAATTCTTCATGGCACATGACACATTCCATTTTCTGCGCCTTTTCAAAATATACAATTGGTTTACCGCATATCAGGCATGCTCCTTCATTTCTCGCCATAATGCTGCCCTCCGTCTTCATTTAATCTCCCATTAGCAGATTCGAATGCCATCCTTTACCACTGCCTTTATGTTCAACTCTTGATCCAGCAATACTACATCTGCCTTTTTCCCCGAAGCAATCGATCCATATTCATCATAGATTCCCAGGCATCTTGCCGGATTCTCAGTTGCGCAGGCAACCGCCGTCTCAAGAGGAATTCCCATCTTCTGAACCACCGTCTTCATACACTCCATCAGATTTGTCGCTGAACCTGCAAGGGCTCCGTTCGATACAAGAGTCGCCCTGCCATCCGCAACATTCACATCCAGGCCTCCCAATGTATACCGGCCGTCCGGCATACCGGCTGCCCGCATGCTGTCGCTGATCAGGACAATCCTTTCTGACCCAAGCATCTTGAATGTTGCCCGTACCACAGACGGATGGATATGGACACCGTCACAGATCATCTCTGCATACACATGGGCGCTGTCTGATACCGCGCCTGCCACTCCCGGCGTCCGATGAGTAAATGCAGGCATCGCATTGTACAGGTGTACCGCATGGTCTGCCCCTGCATCAAAAGCCGCCATTGCGGTATCATAATCTGCATTGGTATGCGCAAGGGAGATGTGTACCTTATCCTTCATAGCACGAATAAAATCTAATGCATTCTCATTACACTCCGGCGCTATTCCAACAAACTTAACCAAGCCTTCGGAAGCGTCCAGAAACTGCTGGCAGATATCTGCGTCACAGTTAATGATATTCCGTTCATCCTGTGCTCCCTTTTTCGCCTCACTGATGAATGGTCCCTCCATATTCACGCCTACCAGATCTGCTGCCGCCACACCTGTTCCATCTGTTTCTTTTTCCTTAGCCTCTCTTCTATACTCTGCCGCAACAGACAGGATCTTCTCCAGCTCATCTACCGGAAGCGTCATAGTTGCAGGCGAGATAGCTGTCACTCCGACCGAAGCTTCATACTCTGCAATCTTCGCAATGGCTTCTTTGGTTCCATCACAGAAATCATAACCTTTACAGCCATGAAAATGTATATCTATCAATCCAGGAATTACATAACATCCTTCTCCATCGAGAATTTCCTCTCCGTCTGTACTTTTACTCTCACACTCATTACCGTCTGATGTGATGACATTCTCAATCCGCCCATCACATATTACAATCTCTCCATCTACAAATTCATGCTGTTCTGTGAAAATTTTCACATTTCGGATAGCCACAGTATTTCTCATCCTTTTATTCTCATCCTTTCATGCAGACTTTTTTATCCAATTATATATAATCAGCAAGATTGACACCACTACCAACACTCCCGCCAGAAGCTGGGATACCGGGAATCCTATCTTAGGAAGCAGTAACTGGTCTGTACGAAGCCGTTCAATCCAGAATCGTCCAAAACCATATCCTGCAAGATACAGTAAGAATACTTCACCGTCAAACTTCTTGTGTCTCCTATATAATAACAACAAAATCAGTATCAGCAGGCACCATATCGATTCATAGAGATATGTCGGATGCACCTGGATATAGGATACTCCTTCCACGGTCTCCATATGCTCCCGCATAAGTTCCGTAATATCCGACCCTCTGACCGCATCAACCGGAAGCTTCATTGCCAGAAGGCCGTCTGTGTATTCACCAAAGGCTTCCCTGTTAAAGAAATTCCCCCAACGTCCAATCATCTGGCCTGCCACCAGCCCAAGTCCTGCCGTGTCCATAAGCAGTGGCGCGGACAGATGCTTGATTTTCGCAAATATAATCACCGTGATTACTGCTGCAATAACTCCTCCATATATTGCCAGACCGCCTTGTCTGATATTAAAAACGCTGAGAGGATTATCCTTATACATATCCCATGAAAAGGCTACATAATAGATTCTGGCTCCGATAATTGAAAAGATTACAGCATAAATTGCAAGATCATAATAATCATCCGGCTTCTGCCCGGTCCTTTTTGCTTCCCATGCCGCTATAAAGATTCCCACAAGGATTCCAATACCAATAATCATCCCATAATACGCTATATCGAATCCGAATATCGTAATATGGTCTCCCACTGATTCCAGATGAATCCCTATATTCGGAAAATCTATGGTCTTATGCATTATTTACGTCTTCCTTCCTATACGTTAAAACGGAACAGCATAATATCCCCGTCCTTTACAACGTAATCCTTACCCTCTAATCTAATCAGTCCTTTTTCCTTTGCAGCACTGTGGCTTCCACATTCCATCAAATCGTCGTAAGACACTACTTCTGCACGGATAAACCCACGTTCAAAATCAGAATGAATCTTTCCAGCCGCCTGCGGCGCCTTCGTCCCTTCAGTAATTGTCCATGCACGCACTTCTGGTTCACCCGCAGTCAAGTAACTAATAAGTCCAAGAAGCCGGTAGCTGGCCTTAATCATCTTCTCAAGCCCGGATTCCGACAGACCAAGATCCTCCAGAAACATCTTCTTCTCATCATCCTCGAGTTCTGCTATCTCCTGTTCAATCTGGGCGCAGACAACGAATACTTCGCTCTCTTCTTCTTTGGCATATTCACGCACCGCCTGTACGCCTGCATTTGATATGCCGTCGTCTGCCAGATCATCTTCTGCCACATTCGCCGCATAGATTACTGGTTTGTAGGTTAACAGGTTATATCCTGCCATCCATAACTGCTCTTCTTCATCTTCCGTCTCTGTAAATGTCTTCGCAAGTTTTCCCTCTTCCAGATGAGACTTTATCTTCTCAAGAAGACTAAGTTCCTTTGCCGCCGACTTATCATTCCTTGCCACTTTCGCTGTCTTGGCAATACGGCGTTCCAGAATCTCAAGATCAGAAAAGATTAATTCCAGATTAATAGTCTCAATATCCCGGAGCGGATTGATACTTCCGTCGACATGAACGATATTGCTATCTTCAAAACATCTTACCACATGGACGATCGCATCTACCTCTCTGATATTGGCAAGAAACTGATTTCCAAGTCCCTCACCTTTAGACGCGCCTTTTACCAGCCCCGCAATATCCACAAACTCTATCGCTGCCGGTATAATCTTCTTTGTATGATACATCTCGCCAAGCACATCCAGCCTCTCGTCTGGAACCGTCACAACTCCTACATTCGGGTCAATCGTACAAAATGGATAATTCGCCGACTCAGCGCCCGCTTTCGTAAGAGAATTAAATAAAGTACTCTTTCCAACATTTGGAAGCCCCACTATACCTAGTTTCATATCTTCTGTCTACCTCCTTAACTTCACTCTTCTATGTCCCGTGTCTGCATCAAAATCACTCTTCCAGAAGGAAAACTAATCACTGCTTCCTCTTCATCTTCCGCAATCTCATTGCTGACGCAGAGGCTGTTATTCGGAGTCAGTGTATGATTCCTCAGGGGATATTTTGCTCCTCTGATATTAAAACCAAATATCTCTTCACCAATCGGAAAAACTGAAAAATAAGGACCATATGCTTCCTCTCTTCTCAGATGCGTCTCTCCGTCTCCAATAATACGCACTACATTCTGCCTGTCTATGATTCTTGCGTCTACTCCTGCCTTAAATGGAATCGCAAGACTCTGGACATTCGCCCACAGATGGTCAAGCCGCCCTCCTGTAGCACCCAGAATCAGCAGTTCTTTACATCCAAGCGTCATAGCAAGCCGAATCGCAATCTCCGTATCAGAGGCATCTTTTACCGGATTATGATTTCTCACTGGAACATTCGTCTCATTCCTGTAATAGTCTACAACCTCTTTTCTCACACTATCGAAATCACCCACAATATACGCCGGCATTATCTGGTGCTCATATAAGAATTCCAATCCCCTGTCAACAGCAATTACACAGTCTTCTCCCTGCTCCTTTAACACAGAAAGCGTCAGTTCCTCATCAAGTTCACCACCACTGACAATTACCGTTCTCTTACTCATATCTTCTCAATATCTCCATAAAATCTCTCGTGTTCTTCTCTGGATCCCCATTAAAAACTGCCGACCCGGCAACAATTACATTGGCTCCCGCCTCTAATACTTCTTCAACATTAGACAGATAGATACCTCCGTCAACCTGTATATCCACTGTCAAACTCTGCTCTTGTGTCATCCTTCTGATACTTCGGATCTTATCTAATGATTCTGGAATGAATTTCTGTCCCCCAAATCCAGGGTGTACACACATGACCAGTATCATATCAACTTCTCCAAGATATGGCCTGACAGCTTCTGCTTCTGTCTCTGGACAGATAGACAATCCCACTTTCACTCCACATTCCCTGATCTTTTGGATTGTGGCTCCTACATCTTCACATGCTTCCAGATGGACTGTTATCAAATCAGCTCCCGCTTTCTGAAATGCTTCAATATAGCGAATCGGATTCTGCACCATAAGATGCACATCCATTACCTGGCTTGTTACCTCATGAATAGATGCCAGCACCGGCATTCCAAAAGAAATACTTGGTACAAACATCCCGTCCATCACATCAAAGTGCAGATACTTTGCACCATTTTCCTCCGTTTTTTTCATCTCCTGGCCAAGATTTTTAAAATCTGCCGCCAGAATAGATGGAGCTAATATATAGTCCATTTTCAATACCTCCTCTTATTCTTCAGTTCTTCATACATCTCCGTATAATTCTGATATCTCACAGAATGTATCCTGCCTTCTTCTACTGCTGCTTTTACGGCACATCCTGGTTCATGTACATGATCACATCCATGGAAACGACACAATCCTTCATATTCTATAAATTCCGGAAAATAATTCTTTAAATCCTCTTTCGCAAAATTATTTACATATAGAGAACTAAACCCTGGTGTATCCATAATGTACGAATCATCATCAATGAGAAATAATTCCGAATGTCTGGTCGTATGCTTCCCTCGTTCAATCTTACGGCTGATTTCTCCTGTCTCCATATGCGCCTCCGGATGCAGAAGATTGATAATCGATGACTTTCCAACACCAGAAGGTCCGGCGATCGCCGTTGTCTTTCCTCTTAATGCCTCTTTGATCTGTTCAATATTTTCTTTCTCTGAAGCACTTGTGAATATTAACGGGTATCCACATCCTTCATAAATCGCACGCAGCTCATCTATCTGCGAACTTGCTGCAATATCTATCTTATTAAAGCATAAGATTACCGGAAGAAGTTTATCCTCCATCATAACCAGAAAACGGTCAAGAAGATTATAATGGGGACTCGGCCTTACAACTGCAAACACCAGCAATACCTGGTCAATATTCGCGACTGCAGGACGTATTAATTCATTACTCCTTGGAAATACCTGAATAATATTCCCAGTCTTCTCCTCTTCTTCCAATACTTCTATCTCTACATTATCTCCCACAAGGGGTTTAATCTTCTCTCTTCGAAATACTCCTTTGGCTTTACATTCATAAACACCGGATCCTACCACATGAATGTAGTAGAATCCGGCAATGCCTTTTACAATCTTTCCCTGCATAAGCTTTCCTGTCTGTTAAACTATTCTTCTGCCTTACTCGCCTTCTTCCGTTCCTGGTCCAGGGCCTGGTCCTACTGTTGGTTCCGGTCCCTGACTGACCACAAGGCTTATGGATGTACCTTCATCTACGCTATTGCCTACACCCGGACTGCAGCTGATTACATTTCCAGATGCCACCGAAGCGTCATACTGATAAGAAATATTACCCACACTAAGTCCGGCACTGTTAATCAATTGCCTTGCATTATCTAAAGATGTGTTCGTCACAGGCGGGACACTCACCTTTTCAGCCGGCTTAGGGCCAAGACTGACTTTAATTCCTACTGCTGTTCCGGCCGCCACTTTCTTTCCTCCGTCTATACTCTGGGAGACCACCTGTCCTTCCGGAACATTATCGTCATATTCATAAGATACCGTACCTACCGTAAGTCCTGCAGATGTAATGGCGCCCTGTGCCTCTGCGTCTGCCTTACCGAGTACATTCGGAACGGTCATCTTCTCTGCGCCTTTGCTGACCTTCATCACAATCTGTGTATCTTCTGTTGCTTCAGCGCCTGCTGATGGTGTTGTTCCAATTACATCACCTTCTGCAACAGAATCACTATATTCGAATTCCGAAGAAATCTTCTTGAATCCCGACTGCTCGAGCATACTCTGTGCTTCACTTTCAGATCTGCCGCTTACATCTGGTATCTTAATCTTATCTCCTACCAGACCGGAACTCACAACTACCTGGACTGTCGTATTCTTTTTTACCTTCGATCCTGCTTCTGTCTTCTGCTCTGATACTGTGCCTTCCTCGTATTTATTAGATTCCTTCCGCTCAACCACCTTGTAACCAAGACCCACTTCATTCAGCGCTTTCTTTGCCTCATCCTCCGTCATCCCTACTACATTTGGAACTTTTACTTTCTCTTCTTTGGTCTCTTCTGTCTTGATAGAAGGACCGAATTTGAACAAACCTGCCGTCTTTCCAACCGTAAATATAATAATAAAGAGAATGATAATAATTACCACCGTCATCAGAATCTTCATGACTCTGTTCATCCGGGGATTTACATCATTAGAACCCTTTCCCCTCTTCCTTCGTCCGGAATCATAGTCATCATCATTATCATAATCATCATAATCATCACCATAATCATGGCTATAGTCATCATAATCATCATGCTCATCATAATCATCGTGCCCATCATCATAATCATCATGATATTCCTGCCTGTCTCCATAACCTCCGGCATCGTATTCCTCGAACTCTTCCTCCTCTTCTTC
>CANSLW010000081.1 GCA_947647815.1 uncultured Dorea sp.
CCCACTAATCAACGTCTTACCACCCAGACTGCCGGCATTTCCAGTTCCATTTCCTTTCACGTCGCTTAACATACGAGTCCGCTGGCTCATCTGCATCTCACCTGACTGCCGTCGGACGTCAAATGCCTGATTCATCTGAACACTTCCGCCCTTTGCCAGTTTATAAAATCTTCCCTCCTCAGATGCTGCGGACAGACCGCCGGCAGAAGCAGGAGACGCAGAAACGGTATACATACCCGCTTTGCCCCTGCCGCTTACTGCTCCCTGCCCCTGTGATTCCGGCATGAAATAACGGGTATTTCCCGTAGAATTCACATTTCCCCGTGCAAAGAATCTGCCCGCAGCCCTGGCGGAGATTGATTCACCTGTTGTCTGTTTATATACACTGGATTTAATAAGGTTCAGTGTCTCTGTCTGCCCTGCCTGTTCCAGTAATTTCATTAATTCATTCAAATCCGCATCCATCAGAAGACTCAGCTTCTGAGCCAGGATCTCATTCAGCCGTTCTATCTGGATAGTCTGCTCTTCTCCCGTTGTATGTGTCAGGACTGCTTCCAAAAGAGCCAGATAGAGTTTCGATATTTCATCCAGATGTGAAGAGAGCTCCTTATATTCCGCAGGCATCCAATTCTGAAATGCCTCCCACTGCTCTTTTTCCATCTCCAGAGTCCATTTCAAATTCTCATCCTTAAGAAGCTTTCCTTCTATGCCGAACCACTTGCTCTGCTTAGAAAGTTCCGAAGTATCTCTCTTCTCTTCCATCCGATCTCTGTCATTTTTATTTTCTTCTTTTTTAGATGCGCTTTCTTTGAGAATCTCTTCCTTCATCTCTGCCGCATGTTTGGAAGCCTCTGCTATCAATACCTGTCCGGCCTCCATCCGTGCAAGCTTTCCCACAGTCCTTGCATCCATTACTGTCGCCGCTGCAGCCGCATCCGCCGGATTCTGAATTCCTCCTGCTTCCTTCACACCTGGCATACCCGTCCCTCCCCTGTCAATCCTGATATACAGAAATCTTGCCGCCGACAGTCTTTCTGGTTACTGTTGAATCATGCTTTCCCGCAGCCACTCAGCCAGTGCGTGGCTCGGGTGTGAAAAGCAGCCCTCTCTCTGTATACTATGGTATACAGAAGAAGGGAACGGACTTTCCGTCTTCCGCTCCCTTCCACTTACATCCAATTTCTCTTTATTCTACTTCACTAGACTTTGCGTAATAGCTTTCAAACAAATCACCAATTGCACTGTGGGTCTCATCTGTAATAGACGGAAGCTTTCCGCCCCAGGACTTCGTAGCCTGTTCAAATCCCTTCTCAACTGCTGCCTGCATCTCTTTCATCTTCGCCGGATCATCGCCTGCAAGTGCATAAGCAAAATCAAAAATCCTCTGGGAAGTCTGCTTTACACCCCAGTATCCGTCCTCGGAGATTGCCTGCTGCGCCTCAGCCTTTGTCTGTGCATCCACAGTAAAATTACCACTGGCGATTCTTCTCCACATGTCATCGCCCTGTGCGGTCATACCCGTAATTCCCTGTTTCTGGAACATCTGGGTCATCATATTGGTGAAACGCGCCATCTGGTTATCTAAATCTGCCTTCAGGCTCTGCACTAATGCAGCTCTCTCTGAATCGCTCATCTTATTCGAAACTTTTGTATCTTTACTGAATTCAACACGATCCGTATTCGTATTAGATGTCTTTCCATCTACTGCATTCACTGCATTTTTGTTCTGATCTTCCGCTGCCTTCCCTGCCGCAGCCGTATTGTTTGCATTTACAGAAGTATAACCCGTCGTTGTCGGGACATTTTGATAATAAAGGTCTTCGATTTTCACAATATTGCCTCCTTTGCTTTTATTCTTAAGAAAATCATCTTCTAAGGTATATAAATTATATCGACGCAAAATAATAAATAATAAGGGAAGATCTGGCAAATAGTTATTCTTCTGCTATCACTTACTCCGCCCGCAATGATTCCAAAAAAGGATTCATAAGTTCCTGCCCATATTGTAAGAGAGAATATCTTTTCTTTTGCAGACACCAGTTATAGGTTATTCCTATATGAAAACTGGTAATCATATCTGTCAGGACTGCATATGTATATCGTGAGTTTATCTCCCCTTTGTCAATTCCATTTTTTATTAATTTTCTCATGATCTGATAGTAATTCCTGTCCGGATTCAAAATATGGCGTACTCCAGCCGTCATAACCTGCAATCCGTACAACGCAGCATAGAGTTCACCAAAGGGGGAATTTTCTACCGCGCGCATCACAAAGCTGCTAAAAGAAATCAGATTGTCTACTGCATGCAAATTCTCATCATAATATTCCCTCAGCCAGATACCATAATCATCATCGTAGGCATACGCAATTGTAAATAATAATTCTTCTTTCCCATGAAAATGATGATAGAACGCACTTCTTGAAGTACCGGAATTTTTAATAATCTCTGATATTGTCGTCTCTTCATACCCATGTTTTCTGAACAAATCCCATGCTGCTTTCATAATCTTTTCTTTTGTATTCTTCTTATAAGGTCCTCTCATAACAATCCTCATTTCTTCTAAATTGAATAATTAATAGACTGTATAAGCATTACTTATATTCATCATAACATAATTATTCATCCATAACCAGTTCTAATCACTGCTTATGGGTGTTCTGGGGACAACCTTTTTCTTGACTCTCATACTGTACTTTGATAAAATATAAAACAAGAACCGAGTACGGAATTGAGTGTTTAATTAAACATATTTTATTAAGGTCTTTACCGGAAATCCGGACCAGCAGCCGATAATGGCCTCGGATTCGAGGAGAAGATAGATTTATACTAATTTACTTATTTAAAAGGAGGAGAGATACATGGAACTTATTAAATTAGTCGGTGTTCTAATCGTAATCGTGGGATTCGCACTGAAGCTGGATTCAATTCTCATCATCTTTCTTGCCCTGATCACAACGGGTCTTGTGGGCGGACTTGGAATTGGCGGTCTTCTGGAAGCGATTGGAACGAATTTCGTAGCAAACAGAAGTATGGCAATCTTCATCATGATTCTTCTGATCACAGGTGTTCTGGAGAGAAACGGTCTGCGTGAAGCCGCGACTGACCTGATTAAGAAGGTAAAAGGCGCAACCGCCGGTAAAGTTATCGCTGCATATGGTATCATGCGTGGTATCTTCGGTGCATTCAACGTTGGTTTTGGTGGTGTTGCAGGATTCATCCGTCCGGTTGTTTTACCTATGGCAGAAGCTGCCGTAAACGCTCAGGGACATGAAGAAGATGAACAGCATGCAGAGGATATTAAAGGTATGGCATCTGCAATGGAGAACGTTACATGGTTCTTCTGGCAGGTACTCTTCGTAGGCGGTTCCGGCGGTATCCTTGTTCAGAGTACTCTGGCTTCACTTGGTTATGAAGTAGAACTGATTGAACTTGCCGCAGCTGAGATTCCGATTGCAATCTTTGCACTCGTTGTTGCCTGCGCCGTAACTCTTGTGAATGATAAACGATTGACGAAAAAATATTATGGTAATAAATAATAGGAGGGGAGTACGAATATGGCTAACTTAAAATTTATACAGGTAGGCGAAACACTGGGTGCGAACCTCCTGAGTATAGTATGGGTACTTATCGGCCTGATAGCAATCTACGCCGGTATTAAGAATCTTTTAGACGAAGAAAATCCTTCCAGATACGGAACCGCACTGTTCTGGTGTTCCTTCGGTGTCGTATGTGCATTCGGCACATGGCTTCCGGCAAAGGTCTCCGGTGCGCTGGTCATCATCATGTGTCTGCCTCCGATTTTCAAAAAAGTAAAAGTTGGAAAAGTAGATACCCCATCAAAAGAACATACAATCGAACAGTATCATAAAGTTGGTATGAAGATTTTCATCCCAGCCGTGTGTGTAGGACTTTTCTCTTTGTTATTTGCGTTTTTCAGCAATTTAAGTTCTATGGTTGCCGTAACTCTTGGTGTAATTCTTGCAATAATCATCTTGATGGTCTATAATCCAAGTGAGAATAAACCTGTTGTATTCCTGAAAGAATCCGAGAGATTCCTTTCCATTATGGGACCTCTGTGTATGCTTCCACAGCTTCTTGGCTGTCTTGGCGGTGTATTTACAGCGGCGGGCGTTGGCGAAGTCGTTGCCAGCATCGTAGAGAAAGTTGTTCCAAAGGGAAATGTTAATCTTGGAATCGTTGTTTTCGCAATTGGTATGGCTTTATTCACTATGATCATGGGAAATGCATTTGCAGCAATCACAGTTATCACAGTTGGTATCGGAGGACCGTTCGTTCTTGCATATGGCGCTGACCCGGTTACTATCGGTATGCTGGCGCTGACCTGTGGCTACTGTGGTACATTATGTACACCGATGGCAGCGAACTTCAATATCGTTCCTGTAGCGATCCTGAATATGAAAGACCGCTGGGGCGTTATCAAGAACCAGGTTCTTATCGCTGTTATAATGCTTGTATTCCAGATCTGTTATATGATGATATTCAAATAAACTGATCCAGGTAAGGAATGATGGAAAGATGATGCAGAGATGATACAGAATATGGAACGTGGCGCAAAAATTGTTATAGAGGATTGGATTCGTATAAAGCCTTGGGACAGATTACTGATTGTCACGACAAAAGAACATATCGAAGAAGCCAGAATGCTGAGAATGTGCGCGCTTAACAGAACGCATTCTGTTAATTCTCTTACAGTAGAAGATACCGGCAGGCATGTAGGTGTATTTTTCGATACAAACGAAGAGGTTTTTGATCCCTACACAGCAATCATTGCAGCAACAGACTACTCCCTGGTGACTACAAAAGCTGCCAAACGGGCAATCCAAAAGCATAAAAAGTTCTTATCTCTGCCGCTTTCTACCAATGACGGAAGATCCATGCTGGAATATGAATTCCTGATGATGGATACAAAGAAAAGCCGTCTGATGGCAAAGGTAATCATGAAGTACCTGCGTCATTGTTCTAAGATTCACGTAACCACTCCTGCCGGAACGGATCTGAATCTTTATAAAGAAGGCCGCAGCCCCGGATTCTTCAACGGGGTTGTCAAAGACGGAAAAGGTTACTCTTCTGCAAGTATCGAAGTATATACATCCATTGAAGAGACCCGATCCGAAGGCATTATGATTCTGGACGGTTCACTGGGATATATCGGACGTGCAAATGAACCGACCCGTATAGTTTTCAAAGAAGGCAGGATTACCTCTATTGAAGGGACTGCTACCGGAAGAAAACTCCGGCAATATATGAAAGATTATAAGGATCCCAGAATCTATATCGGAGGAGAATTTGGAATCGGCCTGAATTCTTACTCCCAATGCCTGGGAAATTGTTATATTGAAGATGAATCCGCATATGGTACCTTCCATATCGGATTAGGCAGAAATATTGCCCTTGGCGGGCAGCAGAATGCCAACGGGCATTTTGATCTAGTATGTCTGGAACCTGATATCTATACAGACAACAGACAGATTATGCAGCAGGGAAAGATTATCATACCAGAACCTGTACCTTATTAAAGTCAAAAAGGAGGATAAACAGTATGAAGATATTAGTAACAGGATTCGACCCATTCGGAGGCGAAGCAGTAAATCCGGCTTTTGAAGCAGTAAAGCTTCTTCCTGATGAAATCGCAGGCGCCGAGATTATTAAGCTGGAGATACCGACCGTATTCTCCAAGAGTGGTCCTGCAGTAGAAGCAGGTATTAACGAACATCATCCGGATGTAGTCATTAACGTTGGACAGGCAGGCGGACGCTCATGCGTTACAATCGAGAAAGTAGGAATCAACCTGGCAGAAGCCCGTATTCCTGACAATGCAGGTGAACAGCCTTGTGGTGAACCTCTGCAGTCTGACGGTGAACCAGCATACTATGCAACTATTCCTGTGAATGCTATCGTAAAAAATGTTCGTGAACACGGAATTCCATGTCATGTTTCTTATACTGCCGGTACCTATGTATGTAACTGTGTTATGTACAATGTGCTGCATATGGCAGCAACAAAGTATCCAAATATCCGTGCAGGGTTTATCCACGTTCCTTTTGCTGCGGAACAGGTAGTTGAGAAACCAAACGGAACACCGTTCATGTCTCTTGAGATGATTGCAGATTCTCTGAAATACGCAATTGAAGCAACCGTAAATAATACTGAAGATATCAAGAGTATCTCCGGCGAAACACATTAACAATTTTTATACCTGTGCAGTGAAAATGGATTCAAACTGCACAGGTATAATATATTTCCAACAACACTATAAAATACCCTTCTGTTTTGGTAAGTATATTTTTCAGGACCGCATCCCTATACAGCGTTCGCACCATTGGTACAAGTCTTCATAGACCTGTGTCCGGTTTGTTTCATTCAAAACTTCATGTCTTCCACCGGCATATAGCTTAATCGCAACTTTCTGCATCCCCGCCGCTTTAAACTGCCGGTATACCTTCTTCACATTCTTCCCAAATGCACCTACCGGATCGTCTGAACCGGCGGTAAATAGTACTGGCAAATCCTTCGGTATATGTGAAAAATATTCCTTTTTTACCAGTACCTTCATCCCTTCGAACATCTGATAATAACCGCCCAGGGTAAACCGGAACATACACAGTGGATCCTCCACATATTTCTGACGGAGTTCTTTATCCGATGTAACCCAATCTCTAGATGTCTCACTCGGTTCAAACTTTTTATTGAATCCTCCAAAGCTTAAATTATCTACAAACTTGCTGCGATATCTCCACCCCTTGAATAAGGCTGCAATCCGGCATATCATCTGCCCTGCCTTAAGAATTATCAGTGGCTGGTATCCTGTCCCCATGATAACTACACCTGCAAGTCCTTCTCCATACATGGTCAGATACTGCCGCAGCAAAAATGATCCCATGCTATGTCCCAGCATCAGATACGGCGTATCCGGATACTTCTTCTCCGTCATCACTCTAAGCTGCTGGATATCTCCTATCACGAAGCGGTTACCATCTTTCTCCGGAAAATAACCATAATCAGCTTCGCTGTTGACAGATTTCCCGTGTCCCAGATGATCATGCCCTATCACATAATAACCATGTTCACACATATATTCTGCAAACTCATTATATCGTTCTATATATTCCACCATACCATGGCAAAGTTGAAGCACTCCACTGACTCTGCCTTCAGGAATCCACTCCACTGCATGGATCTGAGTCTTTCCATCTCTGGAAAGATAATAAAATTCTTTCCGCATCTTACTCCTATCCTACTCTTTGTAATACTGCCCTACCTGTTATCCATGCTCACATATTCTCTATGTTCAGCCAATGGCTTATATGCCGGACGAATAATCTTGTCAACGTTTCTCAACTCTTCCAAACGATGCGCGCTCCACCCGACAATACGGGCTGCTGCGAAAATAGGCGTATACAATGCAGGCGGAAGATCAAGCATACTATATACAAGCCCACTGTAGAAATCCACATTCGCATTAACACCTTTGTATATCTTTCTCCTCTCTGCGATTACCTGCGGAGCCATACGCTCTACCATCTCATAAAGAGCATATTCATCTTCACAGCCTTTCTCCTGTGCAAGCTGCTTCACGAATCCTTTGAATATATCTGCTCTTGGATCAGATACAGAATAAATCGCATGCCCCATTCCATAGATCAGGCCCTTCTTGTCAAATGCTTTCTTCTCCAGAAGATTACAAAGATACTGATGGACCTCATCCTCATCTTTCCAGTCCTTCACAACCTGTTTCATATCATTAAACATCTGTGTTACTTTTATATTGGCTCCTCCATGTTTCGGCCCCTTCAGAGACGCCAGAGCCGCCGCAATTGTAGAATACGTATCTGTTCCGGATGACGTAACAACATGGGTTGTAAATGTCGAATTATTACCGCCGCCGTGATCCATATGAAGAACAAGCGCCATATCCAGAATCCGTGCCTCCAATTCTGTATATTTACGATCCTCACGAAGCATCATCAGGATATTCTCAGCCGTAGATAATTCTGGTGACGGAGCATAGATAAACAGATCCTCACCCAGACGATAGTTATAGGCATGATATCCATATACCATTAACATCGGGAATTCACTGATCAGATTCAGACACTGGCGCAGTACATTAGGAATCGAAGTATCATCTGCTTTATCATCATAAGAATACAGATTAAGAATCGAACGTGACAGGCTGATCATCATATCCCTGCTCGGCGCCTTCATGATAACATCCCGCACAAAAGTCGGCGGCAGTGTACGTCTCTCAACCAACATATCATGGAATACATCCAATTCTTTCGCTGTTGGCAGCTCACCAAAAAGCAGCAGATATGTAATCTCCTCAAATCCAAAATGATTATCTGACAAGAATCCCTTTACCAGATCCTTAATATTATAACCGCGATAGTACAGATTACCTTCGCATGGAACTTCTTCTCCATTCACTATCTTCTTGGCACATACGTCGGATATATTCGTCAGGCCTGCCAGAACTCCCTTTCCATTCAGGTCGCGCAATCCCCTCTTTACCTCATACTTCGTATACAGTTCCTTATCAATTCCATTATTCTGTGCACATAATTCGGCAAAGTGTTCAATCTCCGGTGTAATCTCAAATAATGAAAATTCTTTCTTTTTCTCCATAGCAAATCCCCCTTCTATGGCTTACAAAAACAACAGTTACTCCTCTTTACGAAGCCGAATCAGATAATTACTCAGCTTTGCAAATTCTTCTAATGTTAACGATTCCCCTCTGATACTGGCTCCTTTTCCCAGACTTTCTACAGCTTCGATAATCGTCTCTTTGGAAAATCCCAGCTTGTCCGAATTATATAATCCATTGACCAGTGTCTTTCTTCTCTGATTAAAAGAAGCCCTGATAACGTCAAACATCAGATGTTCATCCTCAACCTCTACCGGCGGCTGTCCATGACAAGTCAGCCTGATTACCGCCGATCCCACCCTCGGTCTTGGCATAAAACAATTTGGCGGTACATTTGCCACAATATAAGGACTTGCATAATATTGCACTGCCAATGACAATGCTCCATAATCCTTGTTCCCTGGCCCCGTCTGCATCCGGTCTGCAACCTCTTTTTGTACCATGACCGTAATACTTTCTATCGGTACATGCTCTTCGAATAATCCCATAATAATAGGTGTTGTAATATAATATGGAAGGTTTGCCACTACCTTCACAGGCTTCCCTCCGTTTTCTTCTAATGCAAGACTTCTAATGTCCATCTTCAGGATATCTTCGTTAATAATCCTTATATTCTCATACCCACTCAGAGTATCAGAAAGGATAGGTATCAGATTCTTATCAATCTCTACCGCTACAACCTTACCTGCTGCCTCTGCCAGATACTGGGTCATCGTACCGATCCCTGGTCCAATCTCCAGTACCATGTCATCTTTGTTAATATCCGCCGCCCGGATAATCTTATCTAATACGTGGGTATCAATCAGAAAGTTCTGACCAAATTTCTTCTGAAAAGAAAAATCGTACTTCTGCAGAACTTCTATAGTATTCTGCGGAATTCCTAAGACTGGTTTGTTCATATATGTACTCCCGGATAAAGGTGATGTTTGATATTATACAATATTTTTCTTAATCTGGATATAGAAAAAGCATTAAATTATAATTAAGAAATTTTACTTGTAGAAGGCTAAAATGTCCAGTATAATAGTTTCGGGAGGCGAAGACCATGATAAAATCAAAAAAAATATTATTTATACTGTGTGCTGCGCTGCTTCTTTCCGGATGTTCTGGGCATTCGAAAGATGCCGATAAGATAAGTAAGCTGGAAGAGCAGTTAGAAGAGGCAGAAGCACGCGCCGAAAAAGCGGAAAAGGCAGAGCAGGAGGCTCTGGACAGGCTAAAGGAATATGAAGACGCAGCAGAACCGGAAAGCGAGAATCCTGATACATCAGAAAGTGACGAGGCAGCACCGGTCGAAGGCGAGACAGCCGCAAGACCCCAGACCATCGTCCTGGATCCGGGACATTCTGGCGTTGTGGCACAAGGAACCGAACCCTTGGGACCAGGCTCATCTGAATATAAGAGCGCAGATACCGGCGGTACAAGCGGAGTCAGTACCGGGGTCCCGGAGTATGAACTGACACTGAACATCTCTCTTCAGCTCAGACAGGAACTCCAGAACCGCGGCTATACCGTACTGATGACACGGGAAACTAATGATGTTCCTCTCAGCTGTGTTCAGCGTGCAGAGGTCGCTAATAACGCCAATGCCGATGCCTATGTGCGTATCCATGCCAATGGTTCAGAGAATCAGTCCGCAACTGGAGCCATGACTATCTGCACCACACCGCAGAGCCCTTACGTGCCGGATATGTACTCTGCCAGCAGGCTGCTTTCTGACTGTATCCTTAATAAACTGTGTGAAGCCACCGGCTGTAATAAAGAACGTGTGTGGGAGACAGATACCATGAGCGGCAATAACTGGAGTAAAGTCCCTGTTACTATCGTGGAGATGGGATACATGAGCAACCCTCAGGAAGATGCAACTATGCAGACGCCTGAATATCAGGCTCTGATTGTCCAGGGAATCGCGAATGGAATTGATACATATCTTGGATATTAATATATGATACTAGGGTCAAAAGGTCATGCGTTTCATGCTTGCATGAAAAAGCATGACTTTGGGACCCGTAAAAACATGAAAAAGTAGCCCGATTAGGGCGGATTTTGAATGTTTTTAGGATTGTGAGAGCACAAAGTGCGGAACAATCCGTAGTATCATGGGGTCAAAATACCTTTTGACCCAACATCTAATATATATAAAAAAGAAACCAGTTAGAGATAACTCCCTAACCGGTTTCTTTTTTACTCTTATCTTGAACACTCTGTTATTCCAATTATAATCTATAAATTATGTGCCCTGTTATAAGCATTACAAATCATATTTGTATTCTTAATCAGAATATGCATCGCAATAAATGGCCCTATTCCACACAATAATGAACCAAAAAGCAGCCACATTAATACAGTAGTACCATTCTCCTGAAAAGTAAGACCATACCGTCTTGCATTAGAAGCCAGCCTGTTACCTAATTTGTAATACCAAATCCATGCATAGATACCACATGTAATAAATGACAAAAGAACAAAAGCAACTAATCCTGCAGTATTCTCACCATCACCTTCACATGCAACATTTACATCAGCAGCCATCTTATAAATAAAATAATAACTGTAAATACCACATGTAATCAAAGAAAGAATAATATAAGAGATTAGTCCTCTGTCATCTTTAAGTCTCATGCCTGATCCATTTGGCGGCATCTGCTGTCCGCCGCCGAAGGACTGCTGTACCTCATTTATAGAACTTTTCAATTCTTGTTCAGTAGCCTGAAATACGTTATTTGCCGCATCCGACACTCTTTTTTCAATAGAAATCTCCGTCCCGCATCTAGGGCAAAATTTGGTGTTATCAGGAACTTCTTTTCCACATTTTTTACAAAACATAACTCTCTCCTCTAGTGTATATAATTTCGCATGAATCTTGACAAAATATTATTTTCCGGCTGAAAAACAACAATGTCACCCTCTGTCCACACAATTCTGACAACATAGATTATAACAAAGAGCATAATAATTGTAAACATAGAAATTTTATAAAATTTATAAAATTTTATGTTTTTATCTCCTTGACTTTTTATGATAAAAAGTACCAATGCTGCCAACGGAAGCAAAAATCCGGGATGATAATAAAAAGCACCTTTCAAATCAAGATGTAAAACTGATATCCATGCCCTTGTCATTCCACAGCCCAGACAAGAAATACCCGTAATATATTTAATTGGGCAGGTAATTCCTGCAAGATTAAATAAACCATATACAAGCACAATTACAGTGACTGCCGATAACATATTTAATAATTCTTTTTTATTTCTTGAATTCATAGCCATTATCCCCGCATATTTACTCACACATTTTCTAAAATTGTATCACCAACACCATAAAAACACCAGCAGAACCATGGATTCTATGGGGTTTTCGACAAATTCAGATATTATTTGTCCCAGTAATGAATATATGATATAATGTTTGAATCTGATACATATTTTTAGAAATCTCATGAACCAGGGAGGAATACGAATGGCTTTATTTGACAAAATGAAAGACTCTATTACAATCGCAGGACAAGGCGTTTCACAAAAAGCAAAATCAGCAACTGAAAGCGTTAGAATCGGCAATCTGATCAAGGCTAATGACAGAATGATTGACAAACTCACACATCAGGTAGGCATCCAATGCGTAAACAAATATATCAACGATCCAAACTCGGAATTTGCCGAATTATTTGGCGAAATTCTCCGCCTGAGAGAAGAGAACCGCAAGCTTCAGTTAGAACTTCAACAGGCAACTGCCGTAAATACATGCCCACATTGTGGTTTTAATAACAATATGGCTGCCAAATTCTGCATCAGCTGCGGTGCCCCTCTGTCCGTTGCTCCGGTTCCTGCTCCGGCGGGAAGACGCATCTGTCCTAAATGCGGCGCTGCTAACGAGGCAGACAGCGCTTTCTGTGTAGAATGCGGCACTCAGATGCCTCCAGTTGTCCCGGCAGCTCCGGCTCCAGAACCTGTTCCGGTTCCACCTGCAGGAGGACGCATCTGTCCTAAATGTGGATTCTCTAATGCTGAAGATGTCGCTTTCTGTGTAGAATGCGGTACTCAGATGCCCCCAGTTGTTCCGGCAGCTCCAGCTCCAGAACCTGTTTCAGCTCCAGAACCTGTTTCAGCTCCAGAACCTGTTTCAGCTCCGGAACCATCCCCTGTGCCGCCGGTAAGTTCCACGCCTGTTGCTGACGAAATTACAGAGAATTCTTCACTGGCAGAAACAGTTCCTGCAGAAACTGTTGAACCTGCAGCCGAAGCATCTTCACCGGTTAATCTTCATAAGGAGTCAGCAGAAACTGCTCCTGTAGTTGAGACTGCTCCTGTGATTGAATCCACTTCTGAATCCGAAGCAGCGCCGTCTGTTAATCTCTGCAAAAATTGCGGTGCAGTATTAGATGATGATTCTCTGTTCTGCACAGAATGCGGTACTAAAAGGGATTAAGGAGAGACTGGAATGACGAGTAGAGAGGTTAACACACAAGAAAGAGCAGGCATCCTGGAAAAAACTGCAGCTGTTATTGCTGCAGTTATCATCGTTGTCTGTCTTGGAGGAAGTATTTGCATGGGACTTTTTGGAAATGGCATTTTGGGCAAAGAAGAAAGCAGCATATCCAAAAAGGAACTGGAAGAAGCACATCTTACATTGAACTCTGACGATATCAGTGATGAAGAAAAGATGGAGATCGCAGCTCTTGACAACGATATCATCATTATGGGGAAAAGCCTGTCCGGACAACAGATAGCTGCTAATAGCAATTCCGGCAATACTTCTGCTCCTTCGGCATCATCGTCTAACGGTGACTACATATTCCCGAACAGTTCTACGGAATATCTGACAGACGCCGACGTCTCCGGATTTGAACGTGCATCTGACGCTGTTCAACGCCGCCATCAGCGAAGGGACGC
>CANSLW010000082.1 GCA_947647815.1 uncultured Dorea sp.
CTCCCATAAAATCAAGGTTTAGAACAATAAAACAAGGTAGTAATTTGACACTACCGGTTCTTAGGCGGAGGACGAAAAATGGAGATATATGCAGATATAGTCATAGTAGGAAGCGGCGTTGCCGGTCTCTATAGTGCTTTGAAGCTTCCGAAGGATAAGAAAATAGTGATGCTTACCAAGTCAGATGTTGAAAGCAGTGATTCATTTCTCGCGCAGGGAGGGATCTGTGTACAGAGGGATGAAGAAGATTACGAAAGTTATTTTGAAGACACAATGAAAGCAGGACATTATGAGAACCGGAAGGAGTCCGTAGATATTATGATCCGAGGATCCGGGGCAGTCATACAAGATCTGGTTCGATACGGAGTCAGATTCGAACAAGAGAACGGGAAGTTTCTATATACCAGGGAAGGAGCGCATTCCAGGCCCCGGATTTTATTTCACGAAGACATTACCGGAAAAGAAATTACCAGCACACTGCTTCAAAGGGTGAAAGAACTTTCGAATGTAACCATCTATGAATATACGGCAATGACCGATATCATGGAACAAGATGGTGTGTGCACGGGAATCCTTGCAGAAGATGTAAGTGATATTTGGAAAGCTGAGGAGAACTTGCCGCTAATACAGAGTAAGAAAGAACATAAAAAAGAACAAATAAGAATACATGCAGATTATACAATCCTTGCCTCTGGCGGAATTGGAGGAAAATATCAACATTCTACGAATTTTCCGCATCTGACGGGAGATGCTGTAGAGATAGCAAAAATCCATGGGATTCGCCTGGAACATCTGGATTATGTTCAGATACATCCCACGACACTCTATTCTCCAAAGCCGGGACGGAGATTCTTGATCTCAGAGTCTGTAAGAGGAGAGGGGGCAGTACTGCTTAACCATAAGAAAGAGCGGTTTGTAGACGAATTGCTTCCAAGAGACGTAGTAACACAGGCAATCTATGAACAGATGGAAGAATCAGGTATGGATCATGTATGGCTTTCCATGAAGCCGATTCCAAGAGAAAAGATTTTGAAACATTTTCCCAATATCTATCAGCATTGTCTGGAAGAAGGCTATGATGTGACTAAAGAATGTATTCCGGTAGTACCGGCACAGCATTATTTTATGGGAGGTATATGGGTGGATTCAGACAGCCGCACATCGACGGAGAGGCTGTATGCAGTGGGGGAGACCAGTTGTAACGGCGTCCATGGCGCTAATCGTCTGGCAAGCAATTCACTGTTGGAAAGTCTGGTATTTGCCGGACGTGCCGCAAAAAAGATAGGAGAATGAAAGGAGAATAAAGATAATATGAATAAGATTACAATGACTCTTCAGGCAGAACAGCTGCTTCTGGAGGCGTTAAGAGAGGATATTTCCAGCGAGGATGTAACAACGAATTCTGTGATGAAAGAAGCAGTGAAAGGGGAAGTAGACTTAATCTGCAAGCAGGACGGGATTATAGCCGGGCTTGAGGTTTTCGAACGGGTATTTACGCTTCTGGATAAAGATGTAGAAATAGAATTTTATTGTAAAGATGGGGACGAAGTAAAGAATGGTCAGTTGATGGGGAAAGTGACAGGGGATATTCGTGTGCTTTTATCCGGAGAACGCGTAGCGTTGAATTATCTTCAGCGTATGAGCGGAATTGCGACATATACTCATTCTGTTGCATCTCTTCTTAAAGGAAGCGGCACAAAACTTCTGGATACCAGAAAGACGACGCCAAATATGCGGATCTTTGAGAAATACGCGGTCCGGGTAGGGGGAGGATATAATCACAGGTATAATCTGTCGGATGGCGTGCTGCTTAAGGATAATCATATCGGAGCTGCAGGAAGTGTTACAAAAGCAGTGCGGATGGCGAAGGAGTACGCGCCATTCGTAAGAAAAATCGAGGTTGAGGTAGAGAATCTGGATATGGTAAGGGAAGCAGTTGATGCGGGAGCCGACATCATTATGTTAGATAATATGTCTGCGGAGGAAATGAGTGAAGCAATCCGTATCATCGATGGACGTGCCGAGACAGAATGTTCAGGTAATGTGACGAAGGAAAATATCGGACGCCTGGTATCTCTGGGAGTAGATTATATCTCCAGCGGGGCATTGACTCACTCGGCGCCGATATTAGATATTTCATTAAAGAACCTTCATGTGGTATAATAATACATATCATGAAGGAGGGGTATGATTATGACTGGTTCAGACAGGAGAGTGGATATCATCCGGCAGATACAAAAAAGTGAGGTTCCATTGTCCGGAACGAAGCTAGCGTCTATGTATCATGTGAGCCGTCAGGTTATTGTTCAGGATATTGCATTGATCCGTGCCGAAGGATTTGATATCATTTCTACAAACAGGGGATATATATTGAATATGGCGAAGTCAGTAAGCAGAGTATTTAAAGTGCAGCATACGGACGAACAGCTGGACGAAGAGTTGTGTGCCATTGTAGACCTTGGCGGTATAGTCAAGAATGTAATGGTCAACCACCGGGTATATGGGCAGATAGAGGCTGAATTAAATATAGATTCCCGGAGAAAAGTGACTGAATTCATGAAAGATATCCATAATGGCAAATCCAGCCCGCTGAAAAATATTACTTCTAACTATCATTATCATAAAGTAATTGCAGATAAGGAAGAGACTCTGGATATGATTGAAGACATGCTGAGAGAGAAGAATTATCTGATAGAAGCAAAATAGAAAAATAGACAGCAGTTCATATACTTTTTACTAGTATTTCTTCCCTGAATAGAGGTATAATAGAGGTAACTAAAAGACCGTTAATTCAGGAAGAACTTTTTGTATAGTTCTTTTTCGGAAGGGAGGAGAAGGTATGGCAGAACATAAGATTATTACTATCGGACGCCAGTTTGGAAGCGGAGGACATGAGATTGGCAACATGCTTGCGACAAGGCTGGATATTCCGTTGTATGACAATAATCTGGTCAGAATGGCGGCAGAAAAGCTGGATATCCGGGAGGAAACTGCCAGGGCAGTTGATGAGACGACGCTGAATAGTTTTTTGACAGGGTATGTTATTGCTCCAATGGAGTATAAGGAGTCTATCCGTATGGATGAATATTCCCAGCCATTGAACGAACAGGTATATGAATTGCAGTCAGAGATTATCTGTAAGCTGACACAGAGAGGGCCATGCGTGATTGTAGGCAGATGCGCGGGGTATATTCTCAGGGAACATTCCAAATGTCTGGATGTATTTATCTGTGCGGATATGAAGGACAGAGTCCAACGGATTGCCAAAAGATATGATTTGTCCGAGAAAAAGGCTGTGGATAAGATTAAAAGGATTGACCGTGAACGGAAGTATTATTATGAATCACACACAGGCCTTGAGTGGGGAAGCACGTTATCTCATGAAATATTGCTGAATGTAAGCAGGCTGGGAATGGAGAACACGGCAGATCTGCTTGAACAGATTTATCGGGGGAAATGAACAAAGGAGAACGAGACAGGGTAGGCGTAGTACTACCCTGTTGACTTTGCAGGGATTGTATGTAATGCCAGAATAGAAGCCGGTGTGAAAGGATTGACGTATATTTATGGAGATATTAAAAGAAGTTCTCAGAGATACCAGTATAGACTGCCTTAAGATGCTGCCATATCTGTTTGTGGCATTTGTTCTGATTGAATTATTAGAGAAGTATTCAGGAGAATTTACAAAGAAAATGCTTTTGAAAGTAGGAAAAGCGGGACCAGTTGCAGGGGCATTTTTCGGATGTATTCCCCAGTGCGGTTTTTCTATTATGGCGGCAAACTTCTATGCAGGCGGGATTATCTCTGTGGGGACGCTTTTGGCAGTGTTTATCGCGACTTCTGATGAGGCAGTTCTGATTATGCTGGGGAATCAGGATGCGTTTATAAAGATTGGGCCTTTGCTGGCGGCAAAGATTGTAATAGCGATTGCAGCAGGTTATTTTGTAGATGTATTTCTGGGAAACTATATAACGGTTCCGAAAGAGAGTGGGAATTTATGCAAGGAATGGGGAGATCACAATGAAGAAAAAGGAATTGTGAAGTCAGCATGGGATCATACTGCTAAGATTTTTGTGTATTTGTTCCTGTTTACAGGTGTATTGAATTTCTGTGTAGAGATATTCGGAATTGAACAATTGTCGGCTTTCTTGCTGGGAGATACCTTATTTCAGCCAGTGATTGCAGCTGTAATCGGATTGTTTCCTAATTGTGCGGCATCTGTTATCTTGACTCAGTTATATCTGGGGGGAGCGATATCGTTTGCATCTGTAGTTGCAGGATTATGTACAGGCGCAGGAGTTGGCCTTGTTGTGCTGTGTAAAGTGAATCTGGATAAACAGGAGAATCTGAAGGTAATAGCTGTATTGTATATGATTGCTGTGATTGCTGGGATGTTGTTGGAGATATTTATGTAGTCTGGAATTTTCTGGAAAATTGTATAACGAAAGCGAGATATTACGAGAAAAAGTGTACCAGATAGACACAATCTGAAGGGATTGGCGATTCTGATTGCATTTTTGAAAGAATGTGTTATAATATTCACGACTCGGTGACGAGGTTTAGAGCGTGTGTAAATATGCATTTTCATGCTCTGGAAGAAATGAGGAGGAATCAAGATGGCTACAAAAAAAGCAACATCTGCAACTAAGAAAACAGAAACTGTAAATACTGTAACAGAGGCGGTTAAGGAAACTCCGGCAGAAGTTAAACCGGTGACCGACAAGATAAAGACTGAGAAAGCAGCAGCGAAAAAAGAGACAACAGTGAAAGAACCTGTAAAGAAGAGTACGAAGACTACTGTGGCAAAGAAAGAGACAACTAAAAAGACAACAGCAGCGAAGAAAGAGACAGCAAAGAAAGAAATCAAGGTAAATACTATTGTTGAACATTATGGAAGACAGGTAGAAGAGAAAGTGATTATCGCTAATGTAAAGAAAGCATGGACAAAATCCGGTAAGAAAGTTGGCGATATCAAGACAATAGAATTATATATCAAGCCTGAAGAAAATGCTGCATACTATGTAGTGAACGGGTCAGATACAGGGGCGGTTGCATTGTATGAATAAGGCGCATAAGACTGTTGCACATTGTGTAACAGTTTTTGTAATGTAGGAAACTTCATTTCCTATGTTACAAAAAACCTCTGGGGGATGCGCATTCACGAGAAGAAGTATGTTGCAGGCGGCCACGCCCGGCACTAGGATGTGCCAAGGCACATTCTCAATTTTAAGGAGAAGATGATATGGACATGACATGGGAGATGGGGAATGATATACTGAAGAGCCTTGATGGACCGACAAGTATTTTTTTGGCAGGGAGTTCACAGTTCATAATGGTAAGCCTGATTGTAATGATAGTTGTCGGTATAGTTATATGCTTTTTCGGATTGAAGCTAATGAGGATTCTGGCGGCTGCCGCAGGCCTGACAGTTGGTGCGCTTATTGGTACGGCAGTGGTATTGGGAATCGGAATTACCGGAACGGCTGTGCCGGTCATAATCCTGGGATGCGTGATTGTTCTGGCAGTATTATGTGCGGTAATACGCAGGCTTGGCGCTTTTGTCCTGGTATTTTTGAATGTGGCCGGGATTGCAGCGGCATTACTATGGCCGCGAACACTAATACTGGTGGGAATATGCGGGGCAGCAGCACTTCTGATGGCTGTTCTCGCTATAATAAAGACAGAGGCGGTAGTAATTGTTATTACAGGGGTGTCAGGCGGACTGTCTGTAGGAATGTCAATATCAGCGCTTACAGGTCTGAATGAGAAGAATTGGTGGCTTGGATATGTAATCAGCGTAGTGCTTGCCCTTATCGGAGTCTGGGTTCAGTTTATGGTTCAGTCGAGAAAGATTGGAAAGAAAGAAGAAGTGTATTCGAAACAGGTGAGAGAAGAGGTATCCAGAGAATCTGAAGTAGAACGTGCAAGACAGATACTTGGTGAAGAAGATGACGATGAAGAAGATGAGAATTCAAGCCAGATAAACAGGAATAGAAATAGCAAAGAAAAGAAAAAAATCCGTAAAGACAGCAGGAACAATAAAAAACGAAAAAGGGACGAAGATAACACAGAAGAGAATGTGGAAAATGAGGATGACATTACGATTATCAGTGAGGATTTGTAAGGAATTATAATCCATATGTTCGTGAGTTGGTTGTATTTTGCATCAGATGTGATATAATATCATTATGTGGAAAATCATAAAATAGGAATAAAGGAGGCCCTGTTATGAAGATAGATATGCATTGTCATGTAAAAGAGGGCTCTATTGACAGTAAAGTAAGTCTGGATGAATATATCACGAAGCTGAAAGAACATGGGTTTGAAGGCATGTTGATTACAGACCATGATACTTACAAGGGATACCGTCATTGGAAATACCAGATGAAGGGGAAGGTTCATGAGGATTTTGTGGTGTTAAAAGGGATTGAATATGACACCCGTGATGCAGGACATATCATCTGCATTATGCCGGAAGGCGTCAAGATGCGCTTGCTGGAGATGCGGGGGATGACGGTGAGTACACTGATTGATTTTGTTCACCGCCATGGCGGAATATTAGGCCCGGCCCATCCATGTGGAGAGAAATATCTGAGTTTTACCAACACTAAGCGGTTCTATAAATCACCGGAGATTATTAAGAGATTTGATTTCTTTGAAGTGTTTAATGCATGTGAGCCTGAAGAGTCGAATCGGGAGGCATTGAAGCTTGCCATGAAGTATAAGAAGCCGGGAATTGGAGGAAGTGATTCTCATAAGCTTGATTGTGTATCATTGGCATACACGGAGCTTCCGGAACGTGTAACCTGTGAGACAGAATTAATATCATTGATTCGGAATAAGGCGCCGATTGGAGCCGGCGGTACGATCTACGGGAAGACAACAAAAGATAAGATAGGGAAAGCAAATAAATTACTGGTGTATTCCTTCTGGTTTTATAATAAAGGCGGAGAACTTCTGAAGAGACGCAAGAGAAGGGAAAAAGGGCAGATTGAGAATCCGATTGACCCGATTGATCCAATTGAGATTCCTTATTTGAATCTACGGAGCCATAAGATGTAGCCATATAATATTGAAAACTGATGAGTGATAGAAAGGATGAATATTTTCTACACTCATCAGTTTTTTTAGATAAAGACGGCATCTCAAAAATAGACGAAATTGACTTGAATGGATATAATACAGACAGTACACTAGAAGAGCAAACCGATGTGATATACGATTACACTCATTATCCATGCGGTCAATATCTGGAATGCCAGTATGCCGAAAGTAGATTTCCAACTGTCCAGTTCCCGGTGAATGGTCGCAATGGTTGCAGTACAGGGAACATACAGCAGGCAGAATACCATCAATGCATAGGCATTAGCGGCACCAAATCCCATGGCTCCCAGGGTGGTAACCATGGCGTTCATGCCATTAGCAGTGGTAATATTCTGGATTCCGAATAATACACTGCAGCTGGATACAACCACTTCTTTCGCTGCGATTCCTGCAATCAGGGCAACGATAATCTGCCAGTAGCCAAGACCGGCCGGCCTGAATAACGGGACAACTGCTTTCCCGGCAAGTGAGCCGAAGCTCTGTGTAATATCCGTGACATATCCATGAGGGCCGAAATTCAGAAGAACCCACATGATTACAGATGCAACAAAGATTACGGTCCCGGCTTTGGTCAGGTAGTCTTTAATTTTCTCCCATACATAGATGAAAATTGTACGGGCGTTAGGAGATTTATATTCCGGCAGTTCTATTAAAAGAGCATGTTCAGCTTTGCGTCCATCTATTTTAGACAGCAGGAATGCGGTCACAATGGCAACTATGATGCCGAGCAGATACATGGAATAGCATACGATCATGGCATGTTTTCCAAAGAACATGGAAGAAAACAGGACATAGATCGGAAGCCGTGCGCTGCAGGACATGAATGGAGTGATTAATATTGTTTTGAAACGGTCGCGCCTGTGTTCAAGTGCACGGGAAGCCATAATTGCCGGAACAGAGCATCCAAAACCCAGCAGAAGAGGAAGAAACGCCCGTCCGGACAGTCCAAGCTGACTCATGATATCATCCATTATGAAAGCTACTCTTGCCATGTATCCACTGTCTTCTAACAGTGCCAACGCCAGGAACAGGATAAAAATATTCGGCAGGAACGTAAGAATTCCTCCAACTCCGGAGATGATGCCGTCAATTATCAGGGACTGGAGCATAGGGCTTACATTCAGGGCAGTAAGGGCATTTCCTGCGAAGAAGGAGAAGTGCTCCAGTGCAATCTCAAAATAACCTTTTAGCCAGTCTCCAATAGTGAATGTCAGAAAAAATACCAACGCCATGATTCCAAGAAAGATTGGGAGACCTAACCATCGGTGGGTAAGATAACGGTCAATTTTATCGGTGGCTTCTTCTTTTTTTGCCTTATTAACCAGAACCTCGTCGATAACTTCCTCTATAAAATCATATTTCTGGTTGATGATATCCTTTTCATAACTGCGTTCAATAATATTATCAAGATTAAGAGGATATTGGTCTGTAACTGTTTTATCCATTTCCAGATATTTGATTGCGTGCCAGCGGTAGTTAGAAAGCTTCGGATATCTTTCTTTTAAATGGCCAATGATGGAATCAATCTTATCTTCAATGTAATCCTCGTAAACCATAGCGTATTCTTCATGATGATTATGTACGTGAGAAGATGATTTCCCAGTGTGGTGATGGATAAAAGGTCCCTGTTTGGCATACTGGCTGTGGTGTGCGACAGCGTGTAACAGGATAGAGAGACCTGCTCTCTTCCGTGCGGAAACCGGAATAGCAGGAACACCAAGCATCTCAGGGAGACGATGCAGGTCAATTTCCATGCCCCGTTCCTCTACGATATCCATCATGTTCAGTGCAAGTACTACTGGCTTGCCTAGTTCAATGAGCTGTAAAGTCAGATACAGATTGCGCTCCAGGCTGGAGGCGTCGATGACATTCACAATCACATCAACTTCCTCGCTCATGATACATTCTCTTGCGACTGTCTCCTCCATAGTATAAGAAGTAAGACTGTAGGTTCCGGGAAGATCAATCAGTTTAAATTCCTGTCCTTCATATACGGTCTTTCCTTCTTTTTTTTCAACTGTTACTCCGGGCCAGTTGGCAACTTTCAGGTTTGCGCCGGTAAATGCATTGAAAAGAGTGGTCTTACCGCAATTAGGATTCCCTATGAATCCAACATTAATAATATCGTTCATGATGCTTGTACCTCCGTTACTTCAACGTGGTCGGCAATTCTTCTTCCCAAGGCAAATCTGGTGCCCCGGAATCTGGCCGTGAGGGATCCTTTCTTGTCATTGTTCAGGATTGTGATATAAGAACCTTCCGTAAGTCCTAGTGCTTCAAGCCTGCGTTCCAGTTGTAATTCGATATCTATGGACTCAACACGGTAAGTCAGGTTATTCTTCCCTTGCTTTAGTGTCATAGGTATTACTCCTTCGTAAATGTTATTGATAATTATTATCTATTACGATGTCTATCATATCATTATTTGACGAGAATGGCAATGTGAAGTATACTGTTAGTTGTCGAAAATTAAAAATAGTTGTAACAGTCTTGTCAGGATATCAGTGTTTCCGTATAATAGTCAGAGTGAAGTTTGAATATTTTTAAGATAAGGGAGGATAAAAGTGCAGTTACTATATTATTTTATACTATTTTTTTATGTATATGGGTTTTTGGGATGGTGTACGGAAGTAGCGTATGCAACGATTCGAGAGCAAAGGTTTGTAAATCGTGGTTTCTTAAATGGCCCGATCTGTCCTGTCTATGGGATTGGAGTCGGTATGGTTGTTATTCTTCTGACATCCAGGGAATGGAGCCTTGTGGCGCTTTATGTGGTGTCTACGGTGTTGGTCACAGCGATTGAAGGAGTGACAGGATATCTGATGGATAAGCTTTTTCACCATAAGTGGTGGGATTATTCGAATCAGCCGTTGAATATCGGCGGTTATGTCTGTCTGTTGTTCTCCCTTGCATGGGGGATTGCGTGTGTGCTGATTGTCAGGGTGATTCATCCGATAATTTTTAAGGGGATTGTATTGATTCCGGTTACGGCAGGAATCATACTTGCGTTCATTCTCAGCATTGCACTGTTTGCAGACATATATACAACGACGGCTGAGATATTGAAATTAAATAAGAAGTTAGAGTCTATGGAAAAGATTTCTATAGAGTTGAAAGAAATCTCAAATCTGTTAGGGGAGAATATCCATGAAAATGTGATGGAGACCATGGAACGTTCGGAAGGAGCCAGAACACAGCTGGAATTAAAGACCAAGTATGCAGAGCTTAAAGAAAAATATGCAGAGCTGTCTGAACGCAGCGGAGTGATTACCAGGCGTCTGGTAGGCGCGTTTCCGAAGATGGAATCCCGTCTGTATAAGGAGCCCTTAAATGAGCTGAAAAAGTACATATGGCGGAAATGAAGAGGGGTGATAGCAATCATTCTTGATTGTTCTTAAGGAATTGTGGTTTCTTCCTTGCGCCCGAATATTTATCTGTGGTAGAATACCACGTAGATTACATAAATAATAGAAGAACAGGAGGTTGTCGTGATGGGAATGACAATGACGCAGAAAATCTTAGCGGCTCATGCAGGTCTGGATTCTGTGACAGCAGGACAGTTGATAGAAGCGAAATTAGACGTAGTTATGGCAAATGATATCACAGGGCCGATGGCGCTGCCGATATTTAAAGAAATGGCGGAGAAAGTATATGATAAGGACAAGGTAGTTCTGGTTCCGGATCATTTCACTCCAAATAAAGATATCAAATCAGCAGAGAATTCAAAGGCTATCAGAGAATTTGCAAGAGAGCAGGGGCTTACCTGGTATTTTGAACAGGGAAAATCAGGCGTTGAGCATGCAATTCTTCCGGAGGCCGGGGTTGTTGTAGGCGGCGAATGCATCATCGGCGCAGATTCACATACCTGTACATATGGAGCATTGGGAGCATTTTCTACCGGCGTAGGCACAACAGATATTGCGACAGGAATGGCAACCGGCGAGCTCTGGTTCAAGGTTCCAAGCGCTATTAAGTTTGTACTGACAGGAAAGCCGGGCGCTTATGTCAGCGGTAAAGATATCATTATTCATATTATCGGCAAGATCGGCGTGGACGGAGCTTTATATAAATCTATGGAATTCACAGGAGATGGAATCGCGAATCTTTCCATGGACGACCGTTTTACTATGGCGAATATGGCGATTGAAGCCGGAGCCAAGAATGGAATCTTCCCGGTAGATGAAAAAGCAGAAGCATATATGAAGGAACATTCAAAGAAGGAATATAAGATCTATGAGGCAGATGCAGACGCTGAGTATGACGAGGTCGTGGAGATTGATCTGGCAAAGGTACGCCCGACGGTTGCATTTCCACATCTTCCGGGAAATGCAAAGACCATCGACGAGATCGAGGCGATGGAGCCGATTAAAATTAATCAGGTAGTGATCGGTTCCTGTACTAACGGACGTATGGAGGATATGCGTAAAGCGGCGGCAATACTGAAAGGACGGACTGTGCATCAGGATGTGCGTGTGATGGTGATTCCGGCTACACAGAAGATCTATAAGCAGTGCATCGCAGAAGGACTCTTAGATATCTTTGTGGATGCAGGGTGTGCGGTGAATACGCCGAGCTGCGGTCCATGTATGGGAGGACATATGGGAGTAATGGCGGCAGGCGAGAGATGCGTGTCTACAACAAACCGTAATTTCGTGGGACGTATGGGACATGTAGATTCTTTGATCTATCTTGCTTCGCCGGAAGTGGCGGCAGCGAGCGCTATTGCAGGATGTATTGCGAATCCGGAGAAAGTAGGTGACAGATAATGAGAGCGACAGGACATGTATTCAAATATGGTGATAATGTAGATACGGATGTAATCATTCCGGCAAGATATCTGAATTCTTTTGATGCGCAGGAACTGGCGAGCCATGCAATGGCTGATATTGACCCGGAGTTTGTGAATAAGGTAAAACCGGGAGATTTGATCGTAGCGAATAAGAACTTTGGATGTGGTTCTTCCAGAGAACATGCGCCGCTGTGCCTTAAGACGGCTGGAGTAAGCTGTGTGATCGCAGAGACATTTGCCCGGATCTTTTATAGAAATGCAATCAATATCGGACTGCCGATTATTGAATGTCCGGAGGCGGCAAAGGGAATCGAGGCAGGAGACGAAGTGGAAGTAGATTTTGACAGTGGAAAGATCTATAACCGGACAAAGGGAACAGAGTTCCAGGGACAGCCATTTCCTGAGTTCATGCAGAAACTGATTGCGGCAGGCGGTCTTGTAAAGTACACGAACAGTAAGAAATAGCATGGAAACTGCAGGCGGCAGACTCTGTAGCTGCAGATGTGAAAAGTAGAGAGCAGAATGAGGATGGAGAGGAGAAGATTATGAGTCTTTTGTACAAAAGTACGAGAAATTCCGAGTTAAAGGTCAGCGCGTCTGAGGCAATCCTAAAGGGGCTTGCCCCGGACGGAGGTCTGTTTGTTCCGGAGAAACTTCCGGTTCTGGATGTGCCGATGAAAGAGTTGAAGGGCATGACCTATCAGGAGACAGCATATGCGGTGATGAAGCAGTTTTTGACTGATTTTACAGAGGAAGAGTTAAAGAACTGTATTACGAAAGCATATGATTCCAAGTTCGATACAGAGGAGATTGCTCCTTTGGCGAAGGTGGACGGTACGTATTATCTGGAATTGTTCCATGGCGCGACGATTGCGTTCAAGGATATGGCATTGTCAATTCTCCCGCATCTCATGACTACATCTGCGAAGAAGAACCATGTGGAGAATAAGATTGTAATCCTGACGGCAACCTCCGGGGATACGGGAAAAGCGGCTCTGGCGGGATTTGCCGATGTGGAAGGGACCAGGATTATCGTATTTTATCCGAAGAACGGAGTCAGCAAAGTACAGGAACTGCAGATGGTAACGCAGAAGGGAAGCAACGTAGATGTAGTTGCGATCCATGGGAATTTTGATGACGCACAGTCTGGAGTAAAGGCTATATTTGAAGACGAAGAATTTGCTAGAGAACTGGCGGAAAAGGGATATCAGTTCTCATCTGCGAATTCCATCAACATCGGAAGGCTGGTACCCCAGGTTGCTTATTATGTCTATGCATATGCAAAACTTCTGGAAAATGAAGAGATTGCAGATGGAGAGGAGATTAATGTAGTAGTTCCTACAGGAAACTTCGGGAATATCCTGGCGGCTTACTATGCGAAGCAGATGGGCGTGCCGATTCAGCGATTAATCTGTGCTTCAAATGAGAATAAAGTGTTGTTTGACTTCTTCCAGACTGGAACGTATGATAAGAACCGTAAGTTTGTGCTGACGTCTTCGCCGTCCATGGATATTCTGATCTCCAGTAATCTGGAACGTCTGATCTATATTATTACCGGAGAGGATTCGGGGAAGACGAAAGAGCTGATGGAAAGTCTTGGCAGCGGCGGAAGTTATACGATTACAGAAGATATGAAGGCGAGACTTGCTGATTTTGCGG
>CANSLW010000083.1 GCA_947647815.1 uncultured Dorea sp.
AGGAAATGGAACTGGAAATGCCGGCAGTCTGGGTGGTAAGACGTTGATTAGTGGGAAAGAACTGACAAGCGCCAACCGGTTTGCGGCACATATGAATGGAAGCGGTAATCTTTTTAGTAATCCAGAAATCAGTGCGAGAAATGAAGAAGTACTGGGATTGCTGGCCGCGATGACGACGATTAAGAGTCAGGTTTATTCGTCGAATCTGGGACGGAATAATGCAATGAGTACGCCCTTAAGAAGCGCGATAAATCAGATGGTGGATTATTACCTTACGCAGAAAGGCGCCTATAAAGTGTATGGGTATACTGCGAATGTATATGAACAGACAAAGAGTCCCCAGAAGGCGATAGAAGAGGGCCTGGAATATGCATATCAGATATTCATGGAAAAAAAGGGGGACGCAGTGTATCAGCAGCAGGCGGCATATTCAGAGAAAGCGGGTTTCTTCCAGATGTTGTTAAAGGGGCAGACCATGCAGGCAGAGTTGATACGGGGGATGCGGCTTTTGGAAGGTAATTGGCGGGATTTCCTGAAATCCATCGGAGAGAATGAGAAGAAAGGAATCGTACTGACTATGCAGAAGCATAGCCCATGGGGCGTATTGATGGAACCGACATCCCTTGATAAGGGAAAAGGAGAGAAAAAAGATAAGAAGGTGGTCTTGACAGAGATTGCATGTGTGGCTGCGCTGGTGGTGATATATCTGTGTTTCAGGATGTTTTTCTGAGAGAAGCCTGACAAAATTATAGTTACAGATTATGATTGTATAGTTACTTTAGGAAGGATGACGATAGAAGCAGTATTGAAACCAGAGGAATATTTGGATAAGGTGTGGGAAGTCTATAGCAAATAGATCACGATGGCAAATAAATAATAGACTCTTGACAAGTCAAGGCCGCGTATGATACGATTTCAAACATAGTTAGCGAATAAAGAAAACGCAACGATGAAGAGAGTAAGCCTTTTGAAGTTTTACAGAGAATTCCCGCAAGATGCTGAGAGGGATAGATGGAGACTGGCTGAAGATGGCTTCTGAGCAGCGCACCGACTATGGAGCAATATAATGTATTCTATATAGGCTGCGATGGGTTCGCCCGTTATAGCGAAAGAGTGTTCTGAAAATGAGATGCAGAATTATCAGGATTGCAGGAGCACTTAATGAGGTTCTGTCTGTGAAGACAGGACGAAGCAGAAGTGGTAACACGGTAAGATTCCGTCTTCTGAATATGTATATATATTCAGAAGACATTTTTTTTTGCCATAGTATGCGAAAGCAAAAGACCACAACAAGAAGGGAGAGAATGAATATGAGTGAAAAACCAAAGTATTATATGACAACGGCGATTGCCTACACATCAGGGAAACCGCACATCGGGAATACGTATGAGATTATCCTGGCAGATGCGATTGCAAGATATAAGAGGAGCCAGGGATATGACGTGTTCTTCCAGACCGGAACAGACGAGCATGGACAGAAGATTGAACTGAAGGCTGAGGAAGCAGGCATTACACCGAAGCAGTATGTGGACGATGTAGCAGGCGAGATCAGGAGGATATGGGATCTGATGAACACTTCTTATGACAAATTCATCCGCACGACGGACGAGGATCATGAGAAGCAGGTACAGAAGATCTTCAAGAAGCTGTATGACCAGGGAGACATCTATAAGGGGTATTATGAAGGAATGTACTGTACGCCTTGCGAGTCATTTTTCACGGAGTCACAGCTGGTGGATGGCAAGTGCCCGGATTGTGGCCGTGAGGTTCAGCCGGCGAAGGAGGAGGCATATTTCTTTAAGATGAGCAAATATGCGGACAGGTTGATTGAGCATATCAATACACATCCGGAATTTATCCAGCCGGTGTCACGTAAGAATGAGATGATGAATAATTTCCTGCTTCCGGGACTGCAGGATTTGTGTGTGTCCAGAACTTCTTTCAAATGGGGAATTCCGGTGGATTTCGATCCGAAGCATGTGGTCTATGTGTGGCTGGATGCGTTGACTAACTATATTACCGGAATTGGGTATGAGTGTGATGGAGAGGGTACGGAGCAGTTTAAACGTGACTGGCCGGCGGATCTTCACCTGATTGGAAAAGACATCATCCGTTTCCATACGATATACTGGCCAATCTTCCTGATGGCGCTGGATCTGCCGCTTCCGAAACAGATCTTCGGACATCCGTGGCTTCTGCAGGGTGACGGAAAGATGAGCAAATCAAAAGGAAATGTGCTGTATGCTGACGAACTGGTTGATTTCTTTGGTGTGGATGCAGTACGTTACTTTGTGCTTCATGAGATGCCCTTTGAAAATGACGGCGTGATTACCTGGGAATTGATGGTAGAGCGTATGAACTCTGACCTTGCCAACACACTGGGCAATCTGGTGAACCGCACCATATCCATGACGAATAAGTATTTTGGCGGTGTGGTAACGGATAAAGGCACAGCCGAGACAGAGGAAGAGAAGTCTGTAGATGCAGACCTGAAATCAATTGTAGAGAAGACGCCGAAGGTTGTGGAAGCAAAGATGAACGACCTCAGAGTTGCAGATGCAATTACAGAGATTTTCAATCTGTTCAAGCGTTGTAATAAATACATTGATGAGACGATGCCATGGGCGCTTGCGAAGGATGAGGCGAAGAAGGATCGTCTGGAAACGGTGCTGTATCATCTGATTGAGAGTATCAAGGCGGGGGCAGCGCTGATTGAGCCATTTATGCCGGAGACATCTGAGAAGATTCTGGCGCAGTTAGGCGACGGCAAAGTGACAGAAAAGCCGGAAATCTTATTTGCAAGACTGGATGTGAATGAGGTAATGAAGAAGGTAGAAGAGCTTCATCCTCCGGTGGAAGAAGCCGATGCAGATGGGAATAATGGAGAAGAAGCAGACAGCACAGAGAATGCTGTGATTGATATTGAGGCAAAGCCGGAGATTACTTTTGAAGATTTCGGCAAGATGCAGTTCCAGGTAGGCGAGATCATTGCTTGTGAGGAAGTGAAGAAGTCCAGGAAGCTTCTGTGTTCCCAGGTTAAGATTGGAAGCCAGGTTAAACAGATTGTGTCCGGTATTAAGGCATACTATAAGCCGGAAGAGATGGTGGGCAAGAAGGTTATGGTGCTTGTGAACCTGAAACCGGCGAAACTGGCAGGTGTGCTGTCAGAAGGAATGCTTCTGTGCGCAGAGGATGCGGACGGAAACCTGGCTCTTATGACGCCGGAGAAGGATATGCCGGCAGGAGCGGAGATTTGCTAAGAAAAAATTAGAAAGGATTTGACTTATATGGATAAAATCAGAATAGGAATCGTAGGATATGGAAATATCGGAAAGGGTGTGGAACTTGCCATTGCCCGTAATGAGGACATGGAACTGAAGGCAGTCTTTACAAGGCGCGATCCTGCTTCAGTTCAGATTCATACGGAAGGCGCGGCAGTAAAGCATATGGATGATATGTTGTCCATGAAGGATGAGGTTGACGTTATGGTGCTCTGCGGCGGTTCGGCTACGGATCTGCCGGTAATGGGACCAGAGATTGCTGCGAATTTTAACACGATTGACAGTTTTGATACACATGCGAGAATTCCGGAATATTATGGTAATGTGGACAAGGCTGCGAAAGAAGGCGGCAAGATTGGTATCATTTCCGTAGGATGGGATCCGGGCATGTTCTCTCTGAACCGTCTGTATGCAGAGGCAATCTTGCCGCAGGGAAGTACCTATACATTCTGGGGCAAGGGTGTAAGTCAGGGGCATTCCGATGCGATCCGCAGGGTAGCAGGCGTGAAGAATGCAATCCAGTATACAGTGCCGGTAGAGGCGGCAGTAGACCGTGTAAGGAGCGGAAGCGCGCCAGAGCTGACTACCAGGGAGAAGCATCTGAGAGAATGTTATGTGGTTCCGGAAGACGGCGCCGATCTCGGGGCAATCGAGAATGCAATTAAGACCATGCCGAATTATTTTGACGAATATGATACAACAGTAACATTTATCACAGAGGAAGAACTTAAGGCACAGCATAGCAGGATGCCTCACGGAGGTTTTGTGATCCGCAGCGGCGAGACCGGAGAAGAGGGGAACCAGCATATTATTGAATATTCTCTTAAGCTTGACTCTAATCCAGAATTCACAGCGAGTGTATTGATCTGCTATGCAAGGGCGGCGTATCGATTGGCGAAGGCAGGAGAGTGCGGGGCAAAAACTGTATTTGATATTGCGCCGGCACTGCTGTCTCCGAAGACGCCGGAAGAGCTGAGGGCTGGATTATTATGATTTTTGATACACATGCGCATTACGATGATGAGCAGTTTGATGCAGACCGGAATGTTCTGTTATGCTCTATGGCAGAGCATGGCGTGGGAACTATCGTGAATGTCAGCGCATCTTACTCTTCCTGCGAACGTGTGGTGAATATGGCGCAGGAATATCCTTTCATGTATGCGGCGGTTGGGGTTCATCCGGATGAAGTAGGCGCTCTGAACGAGGAATCCTTTGCCAGGATGAAGGAATTGTTTAAGCGGAATAAAGTAGTTGCGGTGGGAGAGATTGGCCTGGATTATTATTGGGACAATGAATCCCATGAACTGCAGAAGGAATGGTTCATCCGCCAGCTTGAACTGGCAAGGGAGCTTACGCTTCCGGTACTGATTCACAGCCGGGATGCAGCAGCCGATACGATGGAGATTATGAAGAAATATGCACAAGGGCTGGAGGGAATCATACACTGCTACTCCTATTCAAAAGAAATGGCGAAGGAATACGTGAAGATGGGGTTCTATATCGGCGTCGGCGGCGTGGTCACATTCAAGAATGCCCGGAAATTAAAAGAAACGGTGGAAGTAATTCCTTTAGAATCTATTGTTCTTGAAACGGACTGTCCTTATCTTGCCCCGACGCCTTATCGCGGCAAGAGGAATAATTCTGCATATATCCGATATGTAGCTGAAGAAATCGCAAGGCTAAAAGGAATTAGTTATGAAGAAGTAGTAGAACAGACTGAGAAGAATGCAAAACAATTATACAAAATCTCGTCATAGAGACAGAAATCATAAGTCATCTGTGCGGTTGAACAACAGTCCAACCGCACAGGCAGGAATTTTCATTCTATCCGTTCAGGCGGCCGTAGCGCTTTGTTATGGTTCGGATTTCTTTTTTCAGATCTTCTGACAGATCTTCTTCTGTTAACCTCCACTTCCAGTTATTACCGACAGTAGAAGGCTTATTCATACGGCAGCTGTTATCAAGGCCCATATAATCCTGTATAGGGATGATGCAGGTCTTGGCATTGCTTCGCATTACAAGTGATATGAAGGATTTATATAACTGCTCTTTTGGTGTATAGTGATCGCACATATAGTCTCTTGCTGCCTGCTGTTCGTCTTCTGTGATGGAATCGTACCATCCGACGATAGTCTCATTGTCATGAGTACCTGTATATGCAACACTGTTTTCAGCATAATTATGTGGAAGATAATCATTGGCAGAGCCGGTATCTCTAGAGTCAAAGGCGAATTCCAGAACTTTCATTCCCGGGAAGCCGCTTTCACGAACCAGCCAGCGTACAGAATCTGTTACATAGCCAAGATCTTCGGCAATTACTTCATGGCGGCCCAGATGCTGCTCCATGCATTGGAATAATTCAATGCCAGGTCCTTTCTCCCAGTGGCCGTTTGCGGCAGTCTCTTCTCCATAAGGGATAGAGTAATATTCATCGAATCCGCGGAAATGGTCAATCCGAAGCACATCATACATCTGGAAGCAATACGCGAGGCGGGAGATCCACCATTCATAGTTCGTATCTTTGTGATATTCCCAACGATAGAGAGGGTTGCCCCAAAGCTGCCCTGTGGCGGAAAAACCATCTGGCGGGCATCCTGCTACTGCAAGCGGTACATTTTGTTCATCTAATTGGAATAATTCCGGATGCGCCCATACATCTGCGCTGTCCATTGCCACATAGATTGGTATGTCTCCAATCAGACGAATACCTTTCTGGTTGGCATATGCTTTTAATGCGCTCCATTGTTCATAGAATTTAAACTGCATATACTGGTGGAATTCGACATAAGGGTAGAGTTCCTTATAGTATTCTTCCATGGCGGAATCCTTGCGAAGACGAATGTCTTCTGGCCACTGATCCCAGGAAACATTGTTATACTGCTCTTTGATTGCCATGAACAGGGCATAGTCGGAAAGCCACCATTTATTCTTTCGTACGAAATGTTGATAGTCGTGATTCTCAGTAATCCAACTGCGTTGATAGGCTTTGTAGAGCAAAGTATAGCGGGCCTTATAAAGCTTTTCATAATCGACGGAATCAGCCTTATCTCCAAAGTCTGCCGCTTCGCATTCTTCTTCATGAAGGACACCTTCGGCAACTAACGCATCCAGGTCGATAAAATAGGGATTTCCGGCAAAAGTAGAAAAGGACTGGTAAGGTGAATCGCCATAGCTGGTGGGCCCAAGGGGCAGAATCTGCCAGTAGGACTGTCCGGCTTCCTTAAGCCAGTCTATAAAAGCGTATGCACTCTTGGAAAAACTGCCAATACCATAGCGGGATGGCAGACTAGTGATAGGGAGTAGAATACCTGCTGTTCTTCTCATAGATGATACCTCCTGTTTTTGTGGTCTGCAGTGATTAGTTTTGTTGTTTTCTCCGCTTAGAATAGTCGGAAAAATCATAATTTTGTGTTTGCTGCAAACTCTATATAATATAAATGTACCTCTTTTTATGGGAAAACGCAATTGGTATTTGTTACTTTGTCAGTACAAATGCTTCATAAGGCCTGATGGTAATGTCACTTTTGCTATAATCATTTTCCATATTGGCAATCATACAGGAAGAGCCGACGAATTCTTCTGGTATTGTAAATACAGTGTCTTGATCTGTAAAGCTGCAGACTACCAGTAGTTTTTTGTCATCTAATGTTCTGGTGTAGACGAATAACTCTTCGCTGTCTTCCATCAGTGGTTCATATTTTCCATATACCATGATTGGATTCTCTTTTCGCAGAGCGATCAGCTTCTTATAATAATGGAATACAGAATCTGGATCGGCAGTCTCTGATTTGGCGTTAATCTCTTTGTAATTCGGATTTACAGGTATCCATGGAGTTCCTGTTGTGAAACCGGCCTGTTCGGTATCGTCCCATTGTACCGGTGTTCTGGCATTGTCGCGGCTTCGGAAAGTGATACATGGCCAAAATTCCTCGTGGGATACCTTGCCGCTTGCGCACCATTCCTTGTAAGCATTGATGCTCTCAATGTCGCGGAAATCATCAGGGCTCTGGAACGGATAGTTGGTCATTCCAAGTTCTTCTCCCTGAAAGATATAAGGAGAACCCTGCATCATATGGAGACAGGTAGCGAGCATCTTGGCGGAGGTTACGCGATACTGCGGCCTGTCATCGCCAAAGCGGGAAACGGCTCTTGGCTGGTCATGGTTATCCCAGAACAGGCTGTTCCATGCTTTATCATACAGATCCATCTGCCAGTGGTTTAGGATTTTCTTCAATTTCGTAAGCTGCCACTTCTGGTCGTCCCATTTACCATATTTTCCATGATTATCTACATGTTCGAACTGGAAGACCATGTTCAGTTCATGGGTGTCTTCTCCGGCATATTGCTTTGCCAGTTCAGTGGTAACACCAGGAGTCTCACCGACAGTCATGATATCGTATCTGGACAGTACTTTTTCGTTCATTTCCTGAAGATACTTATGGATATTTGGACCGTGCACACAATATGGACCGTAATCTCCATAGAAGCCGTTTATCTCGCCATCGGGCATCTCTTTTGTCTTGGAGATCATGCTGATTACATCCATCCGGAATCCGTCGATACCTTTGTCACACCACCAGGTCATCATGTCGAAGACTTCCTGGCGGACTTTCGGGTTATCCCAGTTCAGGTCCGGTTGTTTCTTTGAAAAGAGATGAAGGTAGTACATGGCGGTCTCTTCGTCGTACTGCCATGCGGGGCCTCCAAAACAGGAACCCCAGTTGTTCGGCGGAGTCTGGGAATCTTTACCCTCACGCCAGATATAGTAATCCCGATATTCATTGTCTGTTGATTTCCTGCTCTCCATGAACCATCTGTGTTCATCGGAAGTGTGGTTTACTACCAGATCCATGACGATGCGAAGGCCTCTCTTATGAGCTTCGGCAAGCATCTCGTCGAAGTCTTCCATGGTTCCGAATTCGTCCATGATTGCCTGATAATCGCTGATATCATAGCCATTATCATCGTTGGGTGATTTGTAGATTGGGGAGAGCCAGAGCACGTCTACTCCCAGAAACTTCAGATAATCCAGGCGGCTGGTGATTCCTTTCAGGTCACCGATTCCGTCGCCGTTGCTGTCCATAAAGCTGCGAGGGTAGATCTGATAGATTACGGCCTCTTTCCACCAGGTTTTTTTCATGATTTTGTCAATCCTTTCTATGATAAAATGTTAGTATATGGTAACAGTCCAGCCATCACCGTAGGCACGTTTTGCGAATGGCGTGGGCTGAACTGTTACAGTATATGTGACAGTTCTTATAACTCCAGGATTACTAACTGGTATCCCAGCAGGGTTAGAGTAAGATTGTCTTGTGTAAGGTCAGTGTAGTTATTTAATAATATTTGTTTATAATCGGACGGAAGCACTGCGGTTTGGGGAGCTTTTTGGTAGTTGCCGATTATCAGGAGAGTTTTGTCTCCTTTGCGGTAGTAGGACATCAGGTTGTGCTGGTCTTTAAGATAAGGAGTAAGGGCTCCGTAGACGATGGTCTCTTTGTAGTCCGGGTTCTTGCGCAAAGCAATAAGCTTCTTGTAGAAGTTTCTTACAGAATCAGGATCCTCCTGCTGATTTGCTGCGTTGATGGATGGATAGTTTGGATTGACCTTAAGCCAGGGTGTACCTGTGGTGAATCCTGCGTTTGGTTCATTGGACCACTGCATCGGAGTACGTGCATTGTCGCGGCTGAAGCGGGAGACGGCTTTCAGCGCTTCTTCAGGGGTCAGCCCTGCATCCAGTGCTACCTGATATTCATCTAAGGTATTGATATCGTCTATTTCGTCGATGGAAGTAAAGGGGACATTTTCCATGCCTAACTCTTGTCCCTGATAGATAAAAGGCAATCCTTTCAGCATGAAGTTAAGGGCGGCAAGCATCTTCTTGCTCTGAGGGCAGCAGTCTCCTTCCGGGATATAACGGCTGACACCGCGGGGTTCATCGTGATTCTCGATGATGTTGGAGAGGAAACCAATGTCACCAATCTTAGCCTGGGATTCGAAACAGCATCTCTTGTAATTGTCCGGTGTGATTGGCTTTGCGTCGTACCAGCCTTTTTCGCTGCTTCCGAAGATAGTCTCGTTAAAGTCGAACATACTGGAGAAGTAGCCGTTTTCCCCGATAAAGTCAGGAATCTCTTCCGGCTTCTCGTTGAATACTTCGCCTACGGAGAATGCGTCGTAGTTCTTGAAGGTGCGGTCGCGCATCTCGCCTAAGAATTCACCGATTCCGTGAGCTTCCTTAAGCATTGCCTGGATGTTGCATAATCCATCGGCGCGGTCTGGTTCGTAGCTTCTAAAAGGCAGCGCCTTCTTGATGTTGATGATTGCATCGATACGGAAACCGCCAAGGCCTTTATCCAGCCACCAGTTAATGTTCTTGTAGACCTCTTCCCGCAATTCAGGGTTCTCCCAGTTCAGATCCGGCTGTTTCTTATGGAAGACATGCAGATACTGCTTATCTGTTCCGGGAAGATCTTCCCATACGGGACCGCCGAAGTAAGACCGCCAGTTGGTAGGAAGTCCGTCTTCTTTTTTGTCTCTTAGATAGAAGAAATTGCCGTATTTTCCATTGGGGTCTTCACAGGCTTTTTTGAACCATTCATGTTCGTCAGAACAATGGTTGACCACAAGATCCATCAAGATATACATATTACGCTTTTTTGTCTCTGCCAATAACTGTTCCATATCTGCCATCGTACCGAAACGAGGGTCGATATCATAATAATCGGAAATGTCATACCCCTCATCGGCAAGTGGGGAACGGTAGCAGGGAGAGAGCCAGATGATATCTACGCCCAGATCCTGCAAATAATCCAGTTTACTGATAATACCAGGAATATCGCCGATTCCGTCCCCGTTAGAATCGTAGAAACTCTTTGGATAAATCTGATAAGCTACTTTGTCATGCCACCATTTCTTTGTCATAGTTATACCTCCGTAAGTCTTTGTGATATTAATTATAGTGATTTCTGTCGGCTTTGTCCTATGATTATCTGATTAAAAATTACGAAATTATGACTTTTTATCGTTAATGATTCCGGTATTGTAAAGGAGTGCTTCCCGTGCATTTCTTAAAGGCGCGAAGAAAGTTGCCCAGATTATTATAACCGCATTCTAAGCAGATCTCCATGACAGGAAGACTGGTTTCCTCAAGGAGCCGCATGGCCTGCTTAATGCGGTATTCGTTGATATATTCCATCGGTGAACGGCCGATGGATTTCTTAAAAAAACGGCAGAAATACTGCTCATTCATATGGAGCTGATCTGCCAGGTCATGGATGTATATTTTTTCTTTATAATTTTCCTTTATATATGTAAGTACTGTTTTGATTCCTTCCACACGCTTGTCTAGATTCTTCTCAGTTGGCAGAAAGAGATGATGGCTTGAAAGCACTGCAAGGATACGAAGCAGAGAAGACTTGATAAACAGCTGGTTCGTTAGATCCTCTGTAGCTGCGCCGTCTCTTAAAGGAGTCTTTTCATCCAATATATGTCCAAAAGAATGCATGACTTCAAAGAAAGCGTTGCGGATGGAAATAAAGCCGGGATGCTCAGGAGTAAGACAGCGGGGAAACAGCATCTTGCCGTTCTGTATGGGCTGGATTAACTGAATCTGTGTGGCATCATAAGAATCAAAGTTCAGGATGTCCAGAGAAAATACGATGGCATCTTCCCCGGAACTTCCGGCATTTTCAGAGAAGATGCTGTGAAGTTCACCGGGGTTGATGAAATACAAGGCTTCTGAGTGGACGAAGAACTGCTCCATATTAATCTCCAGACGGTATTCTCCGCCAAAAAAATATAGAATCTCTACTTCGTCATGCCAATGGTGTTTGACAAGAGTTCCTTTGCCTATAGAGCGTGTCTGGTAGATTGCACAGGGAAAGGTTTTTGTGCCATGAAGGCTGGATTCTTTTAAGGCTGGCGGCAATGAATGCATATCCGGAGTCTCCTTTTGTGTAACAAATTCTTTATACAAGATGATACAATACCTGGTTTTAATCTGTCAAATTAATCTTTTCTACGATTTCGCCATCTTTATTACAGAGAAAGGTATCGTACAGGATATTCAATTGATAATGCAGCTTTGTACGGTAAATCTCCAGTTCGAAATAAGGATTTGGCTGTCCGCCGCTTAGTCTCATAGAATCTTCTACGACTTCTTCTGCCAGTTTTTTCCGGTCAACAGGAAGAAGGCTGTGTATTACCAGCGTCATCTTATGCTCTGTAAGATTCGCAGAAGACATAACGGTAGAATGCAGCACTTCATAAGGTCTGCGTTCTTCCAGACAGAAAGCCAGCAGAAGAATCAGGATAATTGCAGTCAGTAAGAGTCTCTTTTTTCTCATATTCGGTATTCCTCCTTTTTGTGCCAAAATGAAACTGTGTAACTTCTTACAGTGTAAGTTAATACACCTGTTTTTTCAATCAAAATGTGGGTATACTTACCCTAAAGAAGACGAGTGGTGTTAGAAAATGAAGAAGATTGTGATTGATTTGGAACGGATTTTGGCTGAAAAAGGCGTTAGTAAGAGATATCTCTGTTACGAATGCAGGTTACAGCGCACACAGTTGAATAATTATTGTAAGAATAAAGTAGTACGAGTTGACCTTCATACTCTGGCTAAGATCTGCAATTGTCTACAGTGCAGTGTGAGTGATATACTTAAACTGGAAGAGTGTGAAGATGAACAGAACGTGTAAGAAATATGAGTGCAGGTGCATGGACGACTTATAGATATTATCAATATGGATAAAAGACGGCGGTATTTGTATTATGGCAAATTACCGCCACATTTATGCAAAAAAATATTAAACATTTCCCGAATATGTGGTAACATAGAAAGAGCAAGATATTTGTTTTCGTAAGAGAGGAAACCACTGATGGGGAAAGTAATATTTTTAAATATTGATGGCACAATTAGGGACTTTGACGGAACAATTCCCGCATCTGGAATAAAAGCGCTGCAAAAGGCCAGACGGAATGGGCATGAGATTGTTGTTAATACAGGACGGGCGCATTTCCGTATTAGTAAAAGTATCCTGGATATAGGATTCGATGGGGTGATTGCAAGCTCAGGAGGATATGTGGAGTACCGGGGAGAGCGGATAGGATATAAGTATTTTACGCAGCTGGCATATATAGAATTCATGAAAGATCTCTTAGAGAATCATTGTGTCGTAGAGATGGCGAATGATAAAGAAGGTTATGTACTGAAGGATAGTTGGGAAGAGTATCTGAGGATTGTAAAGCGGCTTGCCTGGTATGCATCTGATATGGAGATTTCTCTGCCAAAGCCGGTAGAGACTCTGTTGGATGTGCCAGAGGTCCAGCGATTGGTGGTGTTCAGTGATAGGGTGTCCAGGCGGGAGATAGTTTCGAAGTGGGGGTATTCTTTTCACATTACGGATTTGAAGTTCCCTTATGAGGGGAGATGGGCTGGAGAGATTACGCCGAATTATATTACGAAAGCAGAAGGGCTTCGACAGATTATGAAGATAAAAGAATGTCCGCTTGAAGATTCGATTGCAATCGGAAGCGGAGATAATGACACGGAGATGCTTGCTGTGGCAGGATATGGAATTGCGATGGGAAATGGAACGAAAGAAGCCCAGGTGGCGGCAAGGCATGTCACAAAGCGACTTGAGGAGGATGGTCTGTGGAAGGCATTCGACTACATGGGGCTTTTATAATCGATATCAGTAAGTGGAAGTGCTGAGGACCGGAAATGCTGATATATAGGGCATGTCAATACACCTGATGAAAAATTCTGCTATCAGAAACAGAGAAATATGAGGTTGAAAAGGGGAATATATTTGGTAATATTTTTTAAAAGTTTTCTCTTCACTTTCTAATAGAATTAGTGTATCATATTATTTGACGCTATATATTGTATGAATGGATGTGAAATCATCAATATTTTGTGTATGTGAAAGTGAGGAGAAATAATGGGGTCTGAAGTTAAGACGAATGTAATCAAGCGGAACGGGGAGGAAGTACTTTTTGATCTGTCTAAGATCGTGAATGCTGTCAGGGCTGCGAACTGTGAGGTGGATAATATCCATCAGATGAATGAATTTCAAATTGTTGCGGTTGCGGAGAAG
>CANSLW010000084.1 GCA_947647815.1 uncultured Dorea sp.
TAAAAGTAGCGTAAAGCAATAAAAAAAGAGAAGAGAGGTGAAAATAAAATGGCAGGAAAAAGGGGAAACCAGACTGTCGGGGAGTGCCTTGCAGGAATATTCAACCAGAAACTGATTCCAAGGATTCTGGATTTGGCAAAGATCCGGATGCAGACAAAAGTGTCAGAATTAAATGAAAAGCAGCTGCAGGTATTAGCTTGTAAGTGTAAAAAGATAGTCCTTGCCATTTGTGATACCAATGGATTCGAGAATGCGCAGGTCTGCGCAGGCGGTGTGAGAACCGATGAAATCAATCCAGTGACTATGGAATCCAGATTTGTAAAGGGACTGTATCTTGTTGGCGAGTTATTGGACGCAGACGGTATCTGCGGAGGGTATAATCTGCAGTGGGCATGGGCGACCGGGTATCTTGCAGGACAGGCAGCGGCTTCTAAAACGATATGATTACAAATGAGAGCATTAATCAGGCAATTGATTATATTCTACAGCATATTGAGGATGAGGTCACACTGGAAGATGTGGCAGGTTATTGTCATTTCTCCAAGTATTATTTCAGCCGTCTTTTTAAAGAACAGACAGGAGAGAGCGTCTATCATTTTATTAAACGGGTAAAGCTTGAGCAGAGTGCATTCCGCCTCAAGACAGAACAGAACCGCCGGATTACAGAGATTAGTGCCGACTATGGGTACAGTTCGTCAAATTACAGTTCTGCGTTCAGGCAGCATTACCGTATGTCCCCGATTGATTTCAGACGGCAAAGTTATGTTCATTCGATGGCGCATCCCTTCTTTCATCATGAAAAATGGCAGTTGGAGAGTTTTGAAGAATGCAGCCGCAAGATTACCGTGGAAGAAATACCGGATTATCATGTGATATATGAAAGGCGGTTCGGCAGTTATGAAGACATGAGCAGAGACTGGGGGACGTTTATTGAAAAATATCGGGAATACATCACAGATGAAACCAGATTTATAGAGCGGACCTATGATGACCCGGCGGTTACATTTGCCGGAAATTGCCTGTATGACGTCTGTATGAGTTGCCCAAGCATCAAGAGAAAGCCTGGTTACGAAGGGGACAGTGAGAATTGTCCGTTGGAAAACACAACGTTAATCCGGGGAGGAAGATGTATTGTATATCACTTTAAAGGACATGCAAAATATATCTATGCAGCGTATCAGACGATATTTCTAATCTGGCTGCCGGAGACATCTTATGAACTGGATGCGTCAAAGAGCCTCTTTGATATCTATTATACGGTGGATAGCGAAACGATGTATATGGAGATGGATATCTGTGTGCCTGTGAAGTTATAGATCATCTCCATATCTATACCCATTTGGGCATCCCGTAATTCATGCCCTTACGGGCAGGTGGACACTTTGTGTCCAATAAAGTATACCCATTCGGGCATCCCGTAACGCATGCCCTGCGGGCGGGTGGACTTCATCCAATAAGGTATGATTTAGGGCAAGAATTCAGAAGTATATAATTAGAATCCTTCTTATAATGAATGACGTTACGAAAGTTGATTCATGATAAGGAGGATTTTTCAATGAATTTGGAACAGATGAAAAAAAACACGACTAAGACAATCTTACAGTTTTCCTTACCTGCGATTATATCCATGATTCTTACTTCACTGGTTACGATTGCGGACGGTTTCTTTATCGGAAATTATGTGGGAAAGGAAGGAATCGCAGCGGTCAACCTGGGGCTTCCAATTATCTATCTGTATCTTGGAGTCGGCCTGATGGTATCCATCGGAGGCGTTGCAATTGCAGGAATGGAGCTTGGCTCCGGTGACCGAACCGCCTGCAACCAGGTATTTCGCCAGACGATTGCAACAACATTTGCTTTTTCAGTACTAATCAGCTGTGTGATGATATTTTGCTTTCAGCCAATGCTCTCTATCCTGCATGCAGATGACTGCGTGACGGGATATTTCCGAGAATATTACCGGATTATGCTTCTGGAACTGCCGGTAATGGTGATGAATTCTGCTTTTGGAATGTTCATCAGAGGAGAGGGCAATCCGGAATATTACATGAAGGTAAGTGTGATCAATGTACTGTTGAATATCATTTTGGATTATGCATTTGCCGGCTGGTTTCGCATGGGTGTTTCTGGAATCGCGGCGGCATCGCTTCTATCGGCGTTGGTTTCTCTTCTTTGTATTTTACTTTTTTTCGCAAAAAAGGCAAAGGTATATCGTCTGGGGAAGTTCCATTTCTCATGGAAAATTTGTATGAAGTCAATTTTAAACGGAAGCTCGGAATTCATCGGAGAGATGTCTACCGGGATTGCCATGTTTGCTTATAATTTTGTGATTATGCGAAGAATCGGCGCTGACGGAGTGACTGCATTTACAATCGTAGGGTATATCGCTTATGCGTTTAGCATGATCATTGTTGGTTTCGGCCAGGGGGCAAGTCCGCTGATTAGTTTTTCTTACGGCGCTAAGGAGAAAAATCTTGCCAGGGATATCAGAAAGAAGACAAACTGCTACGTTTTTGGTGCGGGAATAGTTGTGTTCCTACTGATGATGGCAGGAACAGGATGGTACAGCGGTATATTTGTGCAGAGTGGAAATGTAGAGGGGATGATACGGTCGGGAATGATAATCTTTATGACTTCATTTTTCTTCTCAGGAATTAATTCTATCACATCCTTTTACTTTACGGCGACGGGGAGAGCATTGGAATCGGCCGTAATCTCTGCCTCCAGAGGACTGGTGGTTCTGATTTTTTGTATCTTCACGCTTCCGGTTTTGTTTGGAATGACAGGGGTGTGGATGGCTGCGCCGGTAACGGAAATCGTGACGATGGGAATCACAATGTTCTTTTTACATACCGATCGTGATTTTAGTGATAATTTTTCGTAATAATCTTCGGACATTTTTTTGATTAGTTCTTTTTGTGATGCGTATTTCATGGTATGATTGTATAAGAGTCAACAACCCTGATGCAAGCATACGGGGCATCAAGCAAGCAGCGATGCAAGCATCGGGGTATGTGACCCTCGCGGCAGTCGCCAAATGCCTGCGAGCAGTCACTTGGCTCGTTGCTCGCGGGAATCAAAGATTTATTTAAAGAAGGCGGTTTCATGAAAATTATTGAAGCAGATATTAAGCATGCAGGCATAATGGGAAACATACACTCAAAGGCATGGCTGCAGACATACAATGATTTATTTCCGGCAGAATATTTGAACCAGGAATCTGCCAAAAAAAGAGAAGAAGAATTTCTAAATAGCCAAAAAACAAACATTCATTATTATTTCGTGATGGAAAATGGTAATCATATCGGAATGTTTAAAATAGTAATTGAGGATGGAATGTGTGAATTATCCAGTATCTACATACTAAAAGAATACTGCGGTAGAGGTTATGGAACGGCCTGTATGAATTATATTAAAAGTAAGTATTCCATGTATACGATTGTGTTATGGACATTAGAGGCAAATAAAGAAGCAAGAAAATTTTATGAGAGAAATAAATTCTGTGATACAGGCAAAAGAAGAACAATTTATCGTGGTCAAAATTATATTCAAATTCAGTATGTATATCATTTAGTAAATAGGGAGTGATACTGTGAAAGTATTTTTATGTGGCGGTGGTTCTGGTATTCAAACAAATGAGGCGCTTAAAAGACTGAATGAAGTCATCGACCATTCAAAGCCTTGCTTATATATACCATTAGCAATGAAAGCGAACATGTATGATAATTGTTATAAATGGATAAAAGATGAATTAAAGGATGTTCATATTCCTTTTATAGAAATGGTCAGAACAGCAGATGAATTGACAACTATGAATTTGAAATCTTTTAGCTTCATATTTATTGGTGGCGGAAATACTTTTAAACTACTAAATGATTTGAAGATAAGTGGTTCATATGGAAAGATAAAGAAATACTTGGATAATGACGGAATTATTTTTGGCGGCAGCGCTGGGGCAATTATCTTTGGCGCTGATTTAGAAGCTTGCCAGATTGATGATATCAATGAAGTAAATCTAAAAGAAATTGATGGATTTGATATATTGAATGGAATATCGATTTTATGCCATTATACAAACGGAACTGTTGAAAAAACTGAAAAAAGCAGACAATACTTGTTAGAAATATCAAAACATAGAAAAGTTATGGCTTTACCAGAGGAAATTACACTTTTTATAAATGGTAGTGATATGGAAATTTTTGGAGATGGATTATATTATTTTTTTGAGGATGGTGTAATTACAAAAAGAGGTGAAAATAAGGATGAATATCAGAGAAGCTACAATGGATGATTTAGAGATTATTTCCAGAATTCATGTTGATGCCTGGAAGAATACTTATACAGGCATAGTTCCTAAAGAGTATTTAGATAAGATGTCTTATAAACTGCAGAGAGAAAAGTGGATAAAGAGACTTTTTACAGATAACTCTGCTAATGAAAAGATGTTTCTTCTGGAGACAGAAAGTAAAATTACAGGTTTTTCATCAGGACATATTATTGATGAAAACAGTGCATGTATTAATACCATTTATTTTGCTCGTAACGCTCAAAGACAAGGTTATGGAACGGCATTATTTCATTATACAGCCAGACAATTGAACCGCAATATGATTGAAGTGTGGTGTTTTGAGGAAAATGAAAACCGGGCATTTTATGAAAAACTGGGAGGCGTGTTAGGACAAAGACAACAGGTTCGATTAGGTGATAAAGTTTTGGAAGAAATACAATATGTTTTTTACAGATAACTACGAAAGTATTATTCTTTGTTATTGCAATAACCAAGATGGGATAAGACTCATATGACTGACTTTGAAAGGAGATAGTGAAATGGAAAATACACAAAAGTTTAATGGATTGGCAGCCTCTTATGCAGCAGGCAGACCATCCTATGCCAGTGCGCTTATTGATTATTTGTACTCAATGCAAAGATTTTCAGAAGATTCTGTGATTGCGGATATTGCATCCGGTACAGGGAAATTTTCTAAATTGCTATTAGATCAAGGGAGCAGTGTATATTGTGTAGAACCCAATGATGATATGCGGCACAGGGCGGTAAAAGAGTTGTCTGAATATAAAAAGGTCCATATAATCAACGGTACAGATGCCCAGACAACACTGGCAGAGAACTCTGTTGATTTTATTACTGTCGCCCAGGCATTCCACTGGTTCCATGTTCCGCTTTTTAAGGATGAGTGCAGAAGAATCTTAAGAAACAAGGGAAAGGTCTTTCTGATCTGGAATTGGCGTAATATGGGAAGCGAGATCAATCAATCTTGTTTTGAAGTTTTCCAGAAATACTGTCTGGATTTCCAGGGATTTAGTGGCGGTATACAGAAAGATGATGAAAGAATCAGGCAATTTTTTGATGAAGAGTATTGTTATGAAGAATTCGACCATCCGCTTTTTTATACCACAAGAGAAGCGTTTATCAACCGTTGCCAATCGGCTTCTTATTCTCTCAGAGAAGATGATTGCCGATATGGTCAATATCTTGCAGAATTATCAGCATTGTATGACCGATATGCTGTGAATCATGTATTAACTATACCAAATAAGACGATTTTATATTGGGGAATAGTGAAAAACTGACATAATCTATACATATTTTAACGCTTCTTGTAGATTCGTTCTGTAGAATATTCCAGAAAACTGCTCCATTAATCTGGCTTTCTATTTTGCCAGGGAGTATTATACGATTGTCCGTGAATTCCCAAGCGGAAAAAGATTTGCAGATATCTGTCTTATACCGCGCAAACTTCATATGGATAAGCTGGCGGTAGTGATTGAACTTAAATGGGATAAAAACGTAACCGGCGCAATCAGACAGATGAAAGACAGACAATATGTAGACGCGTTAAAAGATTATCACGGAAATCTTCTTCTTGCAGGAATCAGCTGCAATCGAAAAACGAATCCGTTTGGAAAAATACTGTAAATGAGGAGTAAACAGGACTATGATACGTATCAGTCAGATGAAACTAGATATTCACCACACAGAACAGGATTTGAAACAAAAAATCTGTAAAATTCTGCGCATCAAAGAAGATGCGCTTCTTTCCTATGTACGGAAAAAACAATCTCTGGATGCACGGAAAAAACCGCAGTTATTTTATGTCTATACATTGGATGTAAAAGTGAAAAATGAAGACGAATTAAAAAGACGCCTGAAGAAACAGAAAGTTTCCAACATTCAGTTCCAACCGGAAGAGAAGCGATATTCGATAGAGACATGCGGCACAAAATCACTGAATCACTGTCCGGTTATCATTGGCACCGGACCAGCCGGGCTGTTCTGCGGATATGAACTGGCACGTCTGGGATTCTGTCCGATTCTTCTGGAGAGGGGCGCGCCTGTTGAGGAACGGATTAAGGATGTGGAAACCTTCTGGAATACAGGAGAGTTGAATCCACATTCAAATGTTCAGTTCGGAGAAGGCGGCGCAGGGACGTTCTCAGACGGTAAGCTGAATACGCTGGTTCATGACGCCGAAGGACGTAATGCCAGGGTTCTTGAGATCTTTGTGGAAAATGGCGCGCCGGAAGAAATCCTGTATCAGAGCAAACCTCATATCGGAACGGATATTCTTGCAAAAGTAGTACGGAATATGCGGGATTTTATCATTTCCTATGGCGGGGAAGTAAGATTCCACTCGCAGGTAACAAATCTTTTTATGACGCAGGATGGAGGACATGAAAAACTACATTCCCTTGAAATATCACCGACTGCCCATAAGACATTGGAAGAAAGAGATGATGCAAAATCCTCGAAAACAGAGATTTTAGATACCGATATAGCTGTACTTGCCATTGGGCACAGCGCCCGTGATACATTTTCTATGCTTGTTGACCGCGGAATCCCTATGGAAGTGAAATCCTTTGCGGTAGGTGTCCGTATGGAGCATCCGCAGTCTATGGTTAATCTGTCACAATACGGAATGGAAGCGGAGGCGGATCTTCCTCCGGCTGCATACAAATTAACATCGAATCTTGCCAATGGCAGGGGTGTCTATACATTCTGTATGTGTCCCGGCGGTTATGTAGTTAATGCCTCTTCGGAAGAAGGGCGGCTGGCAGTGAACGGCATGAGCTATCATGCAAGAGACGGAATCAATGCGAACAGCGCCGTGGTGGTGACAGTTACACCAGAAGACTATGATTCTGGACAGACAGCAGGTGTCCTTGCCGGAATGGAATTCCAGCGAAGACTCGAAGAAGCCGCATATCGTGCCGGACAGGGAAAGATACCTGTTCAGCTGTTTGAAGATTTCTGTCATAACCGGCCATCTGTCGGACCGGGGGAGATACTGCCGCAGATGAAGGGCGGCTATACATGGGGAAATGTCAGATCTATTTTCCCGGAAGAACTGGCAATGACGCTGGAGGAAGGAATATATTCCTTTGGAAAACGTCTCAAAGATTATTCCAGACCAGACGCCGTTGTCTCCGGCATAGAGAGCCGTACCTCCTCTCCCGTACGCATTCTGAGAGATACAACATTCCAAAGCAGCAAAGTGACCGGACTCTATCCTTGCGGCGAAGGAGCAGGATATGCCGGAGGGATTACATCTGCTGCAATAGACGGACTTAAGATTGCACAGGCTGTTGTAAAAGAATACAAAACAGAAAAACTTTGCAGTTTCGACATTTGTGCGAACAGCTTAAGAAATTTTTAATGTGATAACTCTATACACAGTTTCTGAAATATGATAAAATGTATTGAGTTTTTTAGATAGACAAAAATGGGGAGGAGTACATATGAAAGGAACAGGAAGTAAAAATACCTGGGCTTTATTTCTGTTTGTTTTGACAGGAATCGTACTTGGGGGCTTTATCGGAATGCTGGCAGAAGGCGTACCTGCTTTGAGTTGGCTGGGCTATGGACAAGCCTTTGGTTTGGAGGAGCCGGTTATCTTGAATCTTGGGATTCTGGTGCTGACTTTTGGCCTGTCGATTAAGATTACCATCGCAAGTATTATTGGCGTAGTCCTTGCTATTATAATTTACCGTTTCTTATAACTAATATAGATAATATAGAAAACTTCAAAAAGTTAAATATTTCTATCATGAGTGTCATGTGAATCCAAAGATGAGATGAATCAGTCTAACACCATAAAAGAAATACCTGAGATGGAACGCCCTTATGAGAAATGTGAACAGCGGGGAAGTGCAAGCTTAAGCGACGAGGAACTGTTAGCTGTGTTGCTGCGTACCGGCACCCGTGGAGAAAATGCCCTGGAATTGGCACGGCGGATTCTTTATCATGCCGGTGAGACAGGAATATTAGGCATCCATCAATTCAGTATGGAACGCTTGATGGCAATTAAAGGGATTGGGAAAGTAAAGGCAATTCAGATATCATGTATATCAGAGCTTGCAAAACGGCTATCCAAGGCATCCTATCAGGAAGCATTATGTTTCTCCGAACCTGGCAGCATCGCCAGATATTATATGGAGGACATGCGGCATGAAAAACAGGAGCTGATGAAGCTCCTGATGTTGAATACGAAAGCAAGATTAATTGGTGAAACTAATATATCAAAGGGAACGGTAAACGCTTCCCTGGTTACACCAAGAGAACTTTTTATAGAAGCATTACAAAAGAATGCAGTATCTATTGTAATGATGCATAACCATCCAAGTGGAGATCCGACTCCCAGCCGAGAGGATATGCTGATCACAAAGAGAATCCTTGATGCAGGTACATTGATTGGAATTGAATTGTTAGATCATATCATTATTGGCAATAATCAATATATGAGTTTCCGGGAGGAGGGTTTACTTTAGAAAGGATCTGGTCAGATGGCTAGGAATGTATACGGTCTGGATCTTGGCTCGTACGAGATTAAGGTCTATGATAAAAAGAATGATACAATATGGAAAGAAAAAGATGTAATCGCTTTAAGGAATGGGAATGAGATTTATGCGGTAGGTGATGAAGCTTTTATGATGTTTGAAAAAGCACCAGCTAATATAGAGGTGGCTTTTCCTATGAAAGAAGGCGTGATATCAAGATTTCACGATATGCAGAACCTGTTGCAGAATCTGTTGAAAATAGACCGGCAGTTTGCGCGTGGCTCTGAATATGTTGTTGCAGTACCTACCGATGTCACAGAAGTGGAAAAAAAGGCTTTCTTTGATTTGGTTATCCATTCTACTGCTAAAGCAAAAGAAGTAAATATTGTAGAACGTTCCATTGCTGATGCTATAGGATTAAATCTTGACGTACAGAATACAAAGGGAGTATTAATCGCTAATTTCGGTGGAGAAACAACGGAGATTTCGATTATAGCAGGAGGTGGTATGGTCATGAACCGTCTCTTGAAGATTGGAGGAGCCACCTTTGACCAGTCAGTTGTCAATTTAGTGCGTCACAGTCATGATTTTTTGATTGGCAGGCATACGGCAGAAGTGCTGCGTAAGAGCTTCGGCATCTTTACAAGCGAAGTAGAATCGATGCTTACGGCCGCCGGACGCGATCTGATAACAGGCGTTCCCATGAGAAAAGGTATTTCTATCAATCTTGTCAGACTGGCAATGAAGGAGCCGCTTATGGAATGCATACAGGCAATTCAGGCATTATTGGAGCGGACACCTCCCGAGGTACGAAAAGCTATTCATGAGAATGGCATTTTTCTGACAGGCGGCGTTGCTCATACGGCAGGGCTTGAGATGTATGTAGAAGAGATGGTTGGAATTAAAACGCGGACTTCCGTGGAACCGGATGTCTGTTCGGTAACTGGATTAAAAAAGATTATCCAGTCTAAAGAACTGAGAAAATTTGCATTTTCTATGATTGATGAAAATTATAGGTGGATGAGATAGTATGAAGACAAAAAATCAATCGTCTTTTTCAAGCAAATACTGGCTGATCATTATCACAGTTGTCTGTGTGATACTTCTTGGAATTGAACGTTTTACAGACGGCGGAGGACCTTTGCGATTTCTTGCAGGCTATACAGTTATTCCCATGCAGGAAGGAATCAGCTATGTGGGACGTTTTATGAGTGATATGACAGATAATTTTGAAACGCTTGAAGATATGAAAAAGAAAAATGAAAAATTACAGTCAAAAGTAGACGAACTAACCATAGATAATACACGGCTGCGACAGGAACAGTATGAACTGGAACGGCTGAGGGAATTGTATAAGTTGGATGAAAATTATTCAGATTATGAAAAGATTGGCGCACATGTAATTGCAAATAACGGCAGCAACTGGTATACGGATTTTACCATTGATAAAGGAAGTAATGATGGTGTACAGGTGAATTCCAATGTCCTTGCGGGAAGCGGCCTTGCAGGAATAGTAACAGAAGTAGGACCTACTTATGCAAGGGTACGCTCAATTATTGACGATGCCAGCAATGTGAGCGCTATGATGCTTTCTACTTCAGATACATGTATGGTCAGGGGAGATTTGGAACTTATGGCTGATGGCAGGCTTCATTTTGAAAAACTTGCCAATAATGATAATGAGATAGAAGCTGGGGAACAGGTGGTGACTTCCCATGTAAGTTCCCGTTTTTTGCAGGGATTATTTATTGGATATGTAAGTGAGATTGAAGTTGATTCTAATAATTTAACCCGTTCCGGCTATATTACACCAGCTGTTGATTTTAGTAAGCTTCAGGAAGTACTTGTTATCACTACAACAAAGCAAGATATGTTAAGTGAAGACAAGGACAGCAATGAAGGAGATTGATTTTATGAAGAGAAGATCCATTACATTTGTGATAATCTTGATCTGCTTTCTGTTGGAGAGTTCTATCTTTCACCGGTTGTCGTTTGCAATGATTAAGCCTAATCTGCTGATTGTTGTAACTTCTTCTTTTGGTTTTATGCGTGGCAGAAAAGAAGGCATGTTTGTCGGAGTCATTTCCGGCATGCTTATCGATTTGTTCTGGGGAAGTACTTTAGGGTTCAATATGTTGGTCTATGCGGTGATTGGATATATGAATGGTACATTTCAAAGAATGTTCTATGATGATGATGTTAAGCTTCCTATTGTGCTGATTGGAACGAGTGAACTGATATATGGATTAATCACTTATGTATGTGTATATATGCTTCGTGGAGATTTTGCTTTCTTTACACATCTAATCAATATTATCCTTCCGGAACTGGTATATACAATTATGGTAACATTAGTACTGTATCAGATCATACTACACATTAACAAGAAACTTGAAGCAGAAGAACAAAGGAGTGCAAGTAAATTTGTATAGTTTATGGGAACGAATCAAATTCGGTATAACTGGAATCGCACAATCTAGAATATTTGTCATTATAATTGTATTCTGTTCAATGTCAGCAATTCTTGTACAAAGAGTATTTTATCTTCAGATTGTAAAAGGACAAGAGTATCTTGATGACTATAAACTGCAGATTCAGAAAACGAAGGAAGTGCAGGGAACCCGCGGTAATATCTATGATCGTAATGGTGTTCTTCTGGCGTTTAATCAGCTTGCCTATTCTGTTACAATAGAGGATAACGGAGAATATGACAGCATCAGCCACAAGAACAAAGAATTGAACAGAGTTGTATCTAGTGTAATTCAGATGGTAGAAGCCAATGGGGATACTGTGATTAATAATTTTGGAATTATCCTTGATAACAACAATGACTATATGTATGTTGCAGAAAATGATACACAGAGACTTCGTTTTATTGCGGATGTATATGGAAAGCGTACTATTGATGAACTAACAGATAAGCAGAGGAATATCTCGGCAGAGGGGCTTATTAACCATCTATGTACGGATGAGTTATCTGGATATGGTATTAATCAAAAGAAGATGGAGAAAAAGGATGTTCTAAAGTTGGTGAATATTCGATATGCCATTTCTCTAAATAGTTATCAGAAATTCATTGCAACTACTATCGCTGAGGATGTCAGTGAGGAAACAGTTGCTGATGTTATGGAGAACTTAGATGATCTTCAGGGAGTAAATATCGAAGAAGAATCTCTGCGCAGATACACAGACAGCTATTGTTTTGCCAACATTATCGGATATACAGGACAGATCTCACAAGAAGAATATGACGGATTGAGTAAGGAAGAACAAAAAGAATACGCTAAGACAGATACTATTGGAAAGTCTGGCTTAGAAAAAACGATGGATTCTATACTGCAGGGGAAGAAAGGTGAGATTAAATTATATGTAAATAGTGTAGGGAAAGTGATTGAGACAGTAAATGAAAAAAATCCTAAAGCTGGAAATGATGTGTACCTTACAATTGATGCAGATTTGCAGAAGGCTGCATATCATATTATCGAGCAGGAACTTGCAGGAGTTCTTCTGACTAAGATTCAGAATGGGTTGGATTATGACCGTACTCAGGTAGAAGACGGAAGTGATGTTATTATACCAATTGGAGATGTATACAATACATTTATTAATAATGATATTCTTGATATGAACCATTTTGGTGAAGAGGAGGCCGGAGCGGCAGAAAAAGAAGTGTATGGCATATTTTCTGAGAGGAAAGAGGCTGTCAGACAAGAATTGTCAATAATTTTGTCGGATTCTAACGGTGCCGCATATAAGGATCTTCCCCGGGAGAATCAGGCTTATCTTACTTATATTGTTACGGATCTCCTGACAAATAATGCGGGTATTATATCCTCAGAAGCAATCGACAGAAATGATACCACCTACCGTGCGTGGAGGGAAGATGAGAGTATTAATGTATACTCTTACCTGAATTATGCTATCTCGAAAAACTGGATAGATACTTCCCTGTTAAAATCATATGTAACATCTGAAGGGGATTATTCCGATTCCAGTGAACTTTATCAGGGAATTATCGCATATATTCTGGATTCTATTAATTCAGATAATAGTTTTGATAAATTGATATACAGATATATGATTAAAGCTGGTTCAGTGACCGGAAGACAGATCTGCATGATGCTTTATGAGCAGGGAGTCCTTGATTACGACGCTGATCAGTATAATCGTTTAAATAGAGGAAGTCTTGGCGGATATGACTTTATCATGGGGAAATTACAGACTTTGGAGATTACTCCGGGGCAGTTAGCCCTTGAACCGTGTACCGGATCTATGGTAATGACAGATACAAATACCGGAGAGGTTCTTGCCTGTGTATCCTATCCCGGATATGATAATAATCGTTTGGCAAATGCAATGGATTCGAACTATTACAATAAGCTGGTTACGGATCAGTCAAGACCGTTCTATAATAATGCTACCCAGGAGAAGACTGCGCCAGGATCTACTTATAAACCATTGGTTGCTGTTGCCGGATGCCGTAAGATTTCCGTGAGCACTTGGTGAAACCCAGCACTTTGGATTA
>CANSLW010000085.1 GCA_947647815.1 uncultured Dorea sp.
ATCGATCATTGGAAGTATATGAAGCATATCAATTAAATATGGAAAAATATTCGTCGTTTTGCCTATTGCTTCGTCCCAGTGTTCTAGGACATCCTTGATTACTCTGTCGCAGTGTTCTTTATTCTCACCCTTGCCTCTGAATATCATCTTTCTAATCCTCCATTTAGTTAGTCGCCCGCATTTGCCAATTTAGCAATCGCATTCATACTATATATCCCTAAAGTTTCCATTGCATTTGCTATTTCTTCTTCATCTAAAACAGACGAATATTTTTCCATATTTAATTGATATGCTTCATATACTTCCAATGATCGATAAGTTGTAGTTTTTGCAATATGATCTAAAATTAGCTTTGTGCTATTCTTCATTTCTCACAAAATCCTCCATTTTAGTCCAGTATCTTTGGAATTACCACCAGATCTGCAAATGGTTCTATACGATAGAAACTTGGCACCTGATTCGTTTCTTTCAGCCACTCACTGAACGCCTTATCGAGTTTTTCCTGTAACTTGTCAACATACTTATAACCTTTCCGGTTTTCAAACTCCGGCCAGCCTTCTGCAACCTCGCCAACTTCCTCATAAGCATCCTCGCTTACCTGATCCAGCAAGCTATCTGCATCTAAACATGGAAGATAATCCTTACAAATCCCAATAGCAATCTTTTCACCTGGCTTTCTTCCGTAACCCATAGCATCTTTTATACATTCTTTCACAGAATCAAATCTTCCATGATACCAGATATCGTCCGTCTGGTTTTCTGTCCATGAATATTTTTTGCTCATCTTTTCGCCTCCACTAAAGTCCGATTTATCTTGTGATATTCAACAGGTTTCCACGAAGTAATCGTGACTCACTATATCCTAATACTCTCCATAATTGCTTGCCCCACTGGCTTATCCTTGTCGATCTTATTACATAATTTTTTTATCGGGCATTCTGGACATGCAGTCTCAGAACAGAAATCAAACAGTAATTCCGCTGCCTGATATACTTTTCTTATATCTCCTATATTACGCATTGCCTACCTCCACTAAAGTTCAGTTTAACTAAAAATCCGACCACCAGTTACTGATGATCGGAACGATTGTACATCTGATTATTCTCTGCTATAATGATCAAGTGATGGCGGCCAACCTCAAAATTTTCCACCAACGGAGGTTATCATGGCTTACATCATTAGTGTTATCATCGCATATCTGGGTTACTCGGCCGCAGGCTATGACTTCTTCATCCTGCTGGCCCTGATATCCCTGTCCATCGACATCTACAAGGATACAGCTTCACTGGTCAGGATACTAAAGAGATATTTGATGTACACTAAAGATAAAACTGCCAGACGGTAGATAAGACACTTTTTGGATAAAACCGGATATCGCCATCTCCGGCCCATTTACAAATGAATTCAAAATACGGTTCCTATCGCCCGGCCGCCATCTATGCTATTATACCCTGCCGTACGGCATCCACACAATCAAATGCCTCCGGCAGTTTCCGTCATTCTTCGTCATTCCATTCATCTATTCAATTATCAAAGTTCTGATACCTTCTGTGTACCCTCAAGCCTTTCACCGCGTTCATACTTGTCGCAGTCATCCACGCTGCATCCCCTGCGCTTTCCGGTATGGTCTATGTAATCGCACCCGTTCTTATGTGGTCTTCCCCGGTAGATACAAGTCCTGCACAGCTTACGCCCGGCATTCTTCCCTTCCGGTTCCTCATCGCCTGTCTTGTTTTTATATTTCTGGTAGTAGTGGTAAATAGTACCATACGGCATCCCTGTCTGCTTTGCGATCTGTGCTACCGTAAGTCCCTTAGCCGCAAGTTCCTTTACGGTCTCATCCTTACTCTTCTTATTGGCCGGAACCTCATCTACTGTCGGTTCTGGTTCCGGCCTCTCGAAGGGGGGCCTGTTTCTTCCTCCTTCTCGGATTCTTCCTGCGCCGGCACACTTTCCTTCCCAGATGTTTCTTCCGGAAACGATTCTTTTAATTCCGGATTCTCTACTGCAGGCGCATCCACCAGGAACTCATACCCTTTCAGCAGATTGTCTAACGGCATCAGCGGGATATTCCCGGCACTGTCTTTGATATTCCTGTCAAGGACACGCACATCCCTTCCGCTCTGCCATGCCCTGATCGCTTTTTTTCTGTCTACTCCTGTATACATCCTTCTTCTCCTCCATCCAATACTTTAGCTTTTTTCAATCTCTTCTTTCTTTTCGAAATCTGTATTTTTAACGCTGCCACATTGGCAGCGGCTTCCGTATGTTCTTTATCACATCCGTGCAGGCTACGCCTGTTCATGACGGCATTCTGTGCCTGGCTTATCATGACCAGGTTACTGATATCTGTATTCATCGTATCCCCATCGGCAAATATAATGATCTTCCCTTTCGGCACCGGCCCGTTATGCTTTTCCCACTCCAGGACATGCTTCAGCCTCCATATGTTCGGCTCTGCCACCTTTTCATACAGGTACGGCCTGTTTCCATGGCTCGACCTGACGCTGATACTTCCGACCGGCTTATGGTTCATTGACGCCTGCCCTTTTTTAAACATCGTCGGGGCGCATTTTTCATAAACCTCCGGCGCCATTTTTTTACCCTTGTTCTCAGGTTCGTGCCCCTTCGAGAAATAGCCAGTCCGTCCGGTCTTAATCTTAAACCTCTTTCCGGCAGACCTTACGGCACACGCAGAAAGACTGCATCCGAACCTCCGGTTAAACTCTTCCGTTGTCTCTTTCCATGAATGGGATAGCACATACTGTCTCAGGAACTGCAGTTCCTCTTCCGTCCATTTATGTAACTCCCGCATCATCTGCCCTCCAGGAACTCCGGTATGGAAGTGTGGGCGGATAATGCCGCGTCCTTAAACTGCTGTGCCTTCAGCACCAGGGCCCCGTTCGCAATGATCTGTCCTGAAATATCGCAGACCGCTTCCGCCCTCCGTATTTCCTCCTCCAGCTTCTCGCCTTCCAGATCTTCGTCCGACAGCCGTTCCAGCTGTGCAAACAGATGGTCGTTCAGGTCTTTTAATTTATTCTTCATAAGTCCTCCTTTACTTGTATGCCCTTAATCCAGCATTTCAAACAATCCTGCCAGTTTACACTGGCTGCAGCAATAATCCAGATACGGCTGTGAACCCGCATGCCTGTGTCTGCAGTATTCGTCACAGATCGCCTCCCGGATATCCCCTTGGTCTTCCAGGTCTTCCAGCTTCGCCAGTTTCTTCATCGCTTCTGGCAGTAGCTTTGTATCCCGGATCACAGGGGCGCCTGCATGATATTCTGTAAGTCTCATAGGCTTATTCTCCTTTCGCACGCTTCTCATAAAACTTTGACACTCTCTCAATCTCTTCCACCACCGCCATCAACAGCACTTTTGCAAAAGGTGTTTTATATTTCCCGTATATATCACTGACCCTGCAGGTGAAATCTTCCATCTCTGTATCATCCAGCCTTCTGGCCGCATATTTCCTGTACAGGCTCCATACATCCCGGAACATGCGGGATGCCTCTGCAAATCCCATGATCATAATTACGTCAGCTCCTTGATCTGGATGTATATGCCCGGCGGATCCGCCCAGAACTTCTCTGCAATCTCAGACGCCACCAGTGCATCGTCCTTCCAGAAACCAACCGTCGTCATGCAGTCTTTCAGCAGCTTCTGGAGATTATCCGTATCCGGCTTGGTGATCCGGTACTCGCCCTGCTGGTGCCTCCCCCGCGGGAAACACCACTTGGTAACTAACTGGACTCCGCACTCATACCTTTTCTCTGGCCTGTGCTTTGACAGATGCCCGCACAGCTTCAGCCTGGCCTGCTTCACTTCCGGCGGATCATAAAATACCGGCTTGCCTTTAATCACCGCTACCTGCTTTTCCTGATGCGTACAGGTGGGCGGTATCATCGGCATAAAAAACTCAGTCACGTTTACTTCACTCCTTTAACGCACAAAATTCGCTTTTAGGGAAAATCATTTTTAGTCAAGGACCAGGGGAAGGAGTCGTCGTGCGTAAGCTGTCGCACGACTACTTTCCCCCTTGACCATCAGGGAAACAGGGAAAAAAATATATATATTATATATTTTTTCATTTCCCTAGGGAAACGGAAAACACGTGCTGTTTTTTTCCCTCAAAATTTCCCTCGGATTTTCTCAGAGGGAAAGGAAATGACGTGCTGTTTTTTTTCCTCATATTTTCCCTGTCAGGGAAAGGGAAAATTACGTTTTTTTCCTTACATTTCCCTCTTCGATCACGAACCCTCCATGCTCTTTCAGACGGTTCCTGACCGTCTTTTCTGTCACTCTCATATACTCCGCAAGACCCTCAACCGTAACATTTTCATTGATCCCGCAGGCTTCATAAGCCGTCTCAACCGCCTGCTTCCGTTCTTTTTTCTTATCTGCAGGAGTTTTCCGTTTCCCAATTGCTTTCTGCCACGGCGCCTTCTCCGCCTCTGGCTGGATGTCCTTCAGGACTCCTACACGGTCTATCTGATGCACCGGATAATCAAACCACAGGTTGACCGGCTCAAACTTCGGAAACTCTCTTAACGTCCCCTCGATCCGCCATGCCGTCCGCATGCGAGCCTGATGCTCTGCCAGCTTAAGCCGCTCGCTCAGCTCTGCATACTGCTTCTTGAACAGCTTCTTCTTGCAGTAAGCCAGCATCTGCACCTGGCTACACAGATCGTCCTGGGACACGTCGTCTTCCCAGTCATCAAATAATTCATTCAAATAAGCGTTGCAGGCATCACAGATATATTTGTTTATTTCCTGCTTTATCAGTTCTTCTGTAACATCCAGCTCAATCAGGTCCAGGATCGCATCCGGATCCCTGGCAAACACCCCTGATCCAGACGCACGGTCCATGGCCCGCTTGCTTCCCTGGCTGCCTTTGCTGTGATGGTGGCAGTAGATTACCGCCGCTTCCAGCTCCGTGCACACTTTATCAAACTGGTTACAGAAATTCGCCATCTGGTCGGCGCTGTTCTCATCACCAGTGATAACCTTATAGATCGGGTCAATGATGATCGCTATGTAATTCTTCTTTGCCGCCCTGCGGATCAGCTTGGGCGCCAGTTTGTCCATCGGCACGGCCTTTCCTCTCAGGTTCCAGATATCAATGTTATTCAGATGCTTCGGCTGCAGATCCAGGGCCTTATACACATCCCGGAAGCGGTGCAGACAGGATGCACGGTCAAGCTCCAGGTTCACATATAATACCCTTCCCTGCGTGCATGCCCATCCCAGCCATTTCACACCTTCCGCAATCGCTATGCTCAGCTCTATCAGCGCAACAGATTTACCCGCTTTGGACGGTCCCGAGATCAGCATCTTATGCCCCTGGCGCAGGACGTTCCCGATCAGCGGCTCTGACAGTTCCGGCAGATTATCCCACACGTCTTCCAGGCGTTCCGGCTCCGGTAAGTCATCATTCACGCTCTCAATCCATTCGTGCCATTCCTCCCAGGATTTCTTTCCGATATTGGAATCTACCAGGAACTGCTTTTTCCCGTTCCGGATCACGCCCGGCATCCGGGAAAGCCTGGACGGGTTACGGTTCTGACCATCCACTTTGAGCCCGTTCTTCTCACACACTTTATACAGATAATCCACACGATTCCGGTATTCCTTATAATCCGATGCATCTACACGCACAACGGCGTGTAAGCTCTTGCCTCCACTATGGACTAGACATGCTACTGGCAACTCCAGTTCTCTGATGATCGTATTCTGCCGTTCAATCTCCATCGTGTCTGATTCTACAAGCGCATATTTGTATTCCGTCACGTTCTCATTCTTACAGTCCTTGCCATCCAATGGGTTGAAGCGGACCCATGCTCCTGCTTTCTCATTGTAATCTCCAAGCACCGCGCCGATATCATTCTCGCACTTACTTAATTGTTGGATCAACTGCCCTGCAGTTCTATCCCAGCAGCCTTTTGACGGCAGGAATCTGCCATCCCTTTCGTAGGTCCGGGTCACATAGCCAACTCTTTCAGATGCTTCGAATAATATTTCCAGGTACTTGATCAGCTGATCCGCAGGGTTCCATTCCTCTGGTTCCTGCACTTCCTTTTCTTCTACCCAATTCCTATCCACAACCACATAATCTTCTGCACTGATCTCATCATCCCAGTCTAGTTCATGCCCTCCACAGGAAGGCCTCCATCCACGGTCAAGAGCCATCTGAACGATAGTCCCTGCCGTAACCGGTGATGAATTACCATGAAAACTCTGCCATTTTCTTTCACATTCATGGGCATGGTATCTTCCCATGTCCCTGTAGCTCCACTCATCCCAGACAGACACCGGATACCCCTCATGTTTTAAGGCCATCCCGACATTTACCCATTCCTGGTAATCACATCCAGAAGGATCTATATGTTTTATGATTTCTGTAAGGTCTGTCTGCCGCTCCATGTTATACTCCTATATACTCCTGCGGGTTAATGTCATAAGGCACACGCCATCCATTCCCCGCAATCCGGTCTATCAGATTCTTTGCAGTCTCAAACTGCCAGGTACCCACGTGCTGGAATCCCTTTCCTTCAAGAAAGCGGATTTGTTTTGGCGTGGTAAGCCCCTCCTGCCTCCGTTTATCCAAACGTTCCAAAAGCTTTGATGCTTTGCCGGCATTGTCAATCTGATCCGGAAGAATCCCCAGCTTTTCCAGGGTGTTTTTCTGTTTATCAGACGGCGGTGCCATCTCCCATCCGAATGCAGGTACATATCCTGCAAGATCCTCCGCCTGGATGCTCATTTCAAACTGCAAAGGATCTACTAACTTTTTCTTTCTCTTCTTCATCTCAGCCAGTTGCTTTGCCAGCGCTTCTTCCCGCTGCGCAATAACATCTTCCGAAGCTGATTTTTCTGCTTCTTCCAGATCTACCGGACAGCCTGCCTCTTCTAGATTCTCCGTCATTTTCCTGGCTACTTCTTCACTCTCACAGATCAGGTGCGCGGGGTGGCACAGTTCATGGCGTTCTGTATGCCATAAGAAATCCAGTAATAACAAGTGGTCTTTTCCCGGTGCCAGCCGGGTGCCCCGCCCTACCATCTGACAGTAAAGACTCCTGACTTTTGTCGGTCTTAAAACCACAATACAGTCTACAGACGGGCAGTCCCACCCCTCGGTTAATAACATGGAATTACAAAGCACATCATAACGGTCCGCCTCAAAATCCTTAAGGATCTCCGCCCTGTCCTGGCTGTCCCCGTTTACTTCGGCTGCATGGAAACCGTTTTCATTCAGGATGTCCCTGAACTTCTGGCTTGTCTTCACAAGCGGAAGGAACACAACTGTCTTCCGACCTCCGCAGTATTCCCTCATCTCCGCTGCGATCGTTTGCAGATACGGATCCAGGGCCGTCCCCAGGTCCCCCGCTTTGAAGTCTCCCGACTGCATCCCGACACCGGTAAGATCTACCTTCAAAGGGATCGTGACCGCCTTGATCGGTGACAGGTATCCTTCCTTGATCGCCTTCGGTAACGTATATTCATAAGCCAGGCTTTCAAACACGTTGCCCAGGTTCCTCATGTCTCCCCTGTCCGGGGTTGCCGTAACGCCAAGCACCTTCGCTCCCGGAAAATGCTGCAGTACCCTCTGATAGCTGTCGGAAATACAGTGATGCGCCTCGTCAATGATAATGGTGTCAAAATAATCTTCCGGAAACTGCCCGAGACGCTTCTCCCGCATCATGGTCTGGACGGAACCGACCACAATGCGGAACCAGCTGTTCAGGCAGGTATCTTCCGCCTTCTCTGTTGCGCATCCCAAGCCGGTGGCCTTGACAATCTTATCCGCAGCCTGCTCAAGAAGTTCTCCCCGGTGCGCCAGGATCAGTACACGATCGCCGTTTCTGACACACTCCTCTGTCACTTTCGCAAATACAATCGTCTTCCCGCATCCGGTAGGCAGCACCAGAAGCGTCTTCCTGGTCCCGTTCTCCCAGTTCTCAAAAACTGCTTCTTTTGCTTCTCTCTGGTAAGGTCTGAGTTCCATCAGAACTCACCTGCCTTAAACTGCTTTTTCTGTTTTGGCAGAAACTTCTTTACATGATTATATTTCTTGTTCGGATCTTTCTTATCCGTTGTCACCTCAATCTTCGCACGTCCGGTAGATTGAGGCACCATCTGCCAGTTCATTTTTACTCTGCCATCTGTCTCTTCCGCTCCGATTGACAGGAAGAATTCGGCAAGTTTCCACTGCATTTTATCATACAATAATAGGCTCTCATTCATAACCGTTGTGCCTTCTGGCGCATCTACACGAATCTTCAATAATGCACGGTTACACGGCGGAACCTTATCACTGCCCTCAAATCTGCTCCTTTCAAAACTCTCTACTGTAAAATCATATTCCCCTTCTGGAATGAGGACATATTCATTACCTTTTTCTACCTCTTCATCCCATCCAATCTCTTTTCCTCTATAATCATCACTCATGCCTGTATCCTCCTATCTAATCAAATGGAATCTCCCGTTTGCTTCTGGCTTCATTGATCACTGCCATTACCTTTGGCCATGCTGCAATCAGGCAGCCGTCGACGAACTCTGCCGGAAGGTTCTGAAACGGCGTACTGCGCGGAAAGAATCCACGGTGATAAACCGCCTCCAGCAGTTCTTCTTCCGATACCAGGTTGACATACATCAGATCCTGCAGTGCCTTCGGTATGTAATCATTCAGACGAAATACTTCGCTCTGCGACATATCCGTTTTTTGCTCCTTCTTTTCTGGAATCTTCTGCCCTGTATCAAAATCCACCTGTTCATCGGTATCTGCTTCCGGAAGGCTCATAAAATCCGGCAGTTCATTTGCTTTTTTCTCATTTTGTCTGGCATCTGCATTTGTCTTCACAGCCGTATTCTCCACAATACTGCGGATCACTTCATAGTCAAATTCACATTCATCCGGAAGCCCGTAACGGTTCTTTGCATCCCAGCACGGGTGGTGCGACGTGTACATGATCCGCTTTCCGCCCTGTGCCTTATGCTTCTTTCCCTTGTCATCTACTGCGACTGAATATGTCTTGTAATTGACGAAAAGAAGCATATCCGCCCATTCTTTCACTAAAGGCGCTGTCTGAGAAGACGTCTTTTTTCCTAATTTCAATTCCCACCGGTCATACGATCCCATTTCATCCGGTTGTTCAAACTTTTTGATATGAGCGTGTGCTGTCAGTACCACATTTACACCAATCTCAACCAGGTCTTCCAGACGGTTCAGAAAACGGCCGAGCTCTTCCTTGACATAAACATATCCATTTCCATACCCGAAGGCCTCAACCCCGTCTTTGTGGTACTTGTCACAAATATAATCGACACAAATCTGTTCCGCCCAGTCAACAGTGTCAATGACCAGTGTTTTGCATACTCCCGGGGTGTTCTTTATGTACTGGATCTCCTGCAGGAGATGTTCCCAGCTGCTCGGCCTTGGAAGTCTCGCCACGTCCATATCTTTTGTGCTTCCTTCCGTATCAATGAATACCGCATCCGGAAACCTGGACGCAAATGTGGACTTTCCAATCCCTTCCGGACCATAGCAGACCACTTTCTTTGCACTTTTGATCCTGCCCCTTGTTATCTGCATTAAAATTCACCTGCTTTCCACGATACTTTTTTAGGATACTCCGATACTTCTTCCACAGGAGGCTCCTGCCCCTTCACATAGCCATCTTCGATGATAATACTGCATTCGTCTCCTACGCTCACCCTGGTAGCGATTGCCTGCAACCCCTCCTGTTCCAGCCACTGCCCGAACTCATTCAGCGTCTGCATGTCCATCTGCTCCAGTTTATCCAGTAGGACGAATCCACACTTCGGATTCAGCTTCCGGACAATCGCTGTCGATACTTTCAGCCGGTCCGATCCGGACATGTTGTCCCACTGCTGTCCTTTGTATACAAGTTCTCCTTCTTTCACAGATAATTCTGGAAGAGGAAGATCAGCGCTTTTCAATAAATCTGTCTTTGATTTACGGGTATCCTCAATCTGCTTCGTAAGCGATGCATACTGATTCTTGTACTGCAGCGCATCGTCTTCTGCCTTCTCCTTATCCAGATTTGCCCGCACTTTCCGGTTGATTTCCTCAATATCCGCAATGCTTGCTTCCAGTTCAGCAGTAGATTCGTCCTGCAGCTCCAGGACTGTCTTTCTGGCAGTCTCTTCATCTGCCACAGCCTGGTCATATTCGTATTTCAGCTTATCCTTACGTGCCTGCAGCTCTGCGATCTGGTCATCTATCCGGGTCATATCATCAAATAACCGGTGTTTGCCTGTCGTGATCTCGTTCAGCCGGTCCCTTTTACGCTGGTTCTCACCGTTCCGTGCAAGAATCTCCTGCTGCTTCCGGATCAGCTCTGACGGCGATACCAGTTCCTGCGGTGCATCCGGATAATATGTCTGCTCGTCTGCAAACTTCTTTTTCTGGTCAGCAATCTGCCCGATCGTATGCCGCTGGCTGAACAGCTCTTTTTCTTTCTTCTCCAGGCCTGCCAGCTGTTCACCGACACCAATGATCCGAAGGAGTGTCTGAGCTTTTTCCCTTCCGGAACTATCCATGAATTTAGGAAGGTCCAAGGCAAGCTGTTCCACTAAATCATTGAGCAGCTGTTGGCCACTCTTATTGCCGTTCGGATCCGTAACCTTCAGACTACTGTTCTTTCCTTTTCTCTCCACTACCAGACCATTACTCAATACTACCCGGAGATTCGGTGGAATCGTGGATCCTTCCCGTACTGCCTGGGACGGGCGGTACTTCTCCCCGCCCAGTGCCCATGCAATAGAATCCAGTACGGAGGTCTTCCCCTGGTTATTATTTCCTCCAACGATAGTCAAGCCGTCCCTGGACGGTTCTATCTTTACCGCTTTGATACGCTTGACGTTCTCGATCTCCAGTTTATTAATCTTGATACTGTCCATTTATTCCTTACCTCCTTCAGTCCTTACATCAGTTCCCTTGCTATATCCCGGATCATCGCTATGCCGGAATCTCCGCTTACAGATATCTTCTTAGTAAAATGCATGTTGGTAAATGTGACTGCGACATATTCATCCCCTAATGGACCATCCGGGATATATTCCAGGTTTTTTATCCAGCCGCCTACCCTTGTCTCTTTCAATACTGGCAGCAACAGCTCACATATTCTCTTTTTATCCTCCATTTACCCTATCCCTCCTGTGAGAGTCTCAAAAAAAACGTTGCTAACAGGTTGCTGTTTGTCGTGCGCTGCAGAGTCAGGTATTTCTCCACTGCCTTCAGATATCCGCTTTTTAGCACGATAGAGAATGCATGCCTGATCGCACGCTCAACACCACATGGCGTCGTATCATACATTTTAGACAGCTTATAATACAGGAATGTTGTTTTCTCACGCCACACATTATCTGTCTCAAACAACCCCATTGCTTCTACAATATACTGGAAGCCTTTGATATCCGCAGGCATCCCCATTTCTATCAGTGCATTGATCGCTTTATTTTTCATTTGAATCCTCTTTTCTTCTGTGTTATACTTTGATTGTGTTTTGATGTGAGTGCTTCAAGGTTGCTGCCTTTCGTAAGCACTCTTTTTCTTACCACCATTTCAACTGACCGTCTTCCATACGGTAATGCCACCAGCATGCGTCTTCGTACTGGATGCAGGTCACGCCGTCATCATCTACCCAGCAGTTACGCATTTCCCCGTGCATCCACGGCTCTGCAGCGTTCATATGCTCTTTTGCGTAAGACTTAACCTGCTCGAGCATGAAAGGCGTCTCTGTAACCTCTATCATCTGTACTCATCCTCCTCTCTGTATATCAAGCCGATGAAAACATATCTCAGTATCCTGATTGCAGACCGTACCGGATGAATTCCTTTTGCTACGTTATCGACCTGCACCGCTTTAACGGCACAAGCAAGATCCGCCATCACTGTTATTTCACCGCCCTCAATATTTACTAATCCTCTGTTGCTGTTAATCATTTATCCTCCTTACATTCCTGCTTCTTCCAGATACATCCGCGCCTCATACATATCAAACGGCGGTACTGTTTTCCTTAAATTTTTGTTTTCCAATTGCTTATGGTATTTCTGGTAGTCCGCAAATACCGCAAGACTGATAAGATTGTCTGCTATGGCATAACGGTTGTATCTCTTTCCAATCTCTCCCCGGATGCCTTCCACCCTGCGGTACACGGTCGGGACTGAAATGCCAAAGATGTGGGCAATCTCCGTCTTGTTTCTGTACATCCTGTTGGCTGCTGCCATCTACGTTACCTCCTTCTTCCCTTGCGCAGACTTCCCTGCATAACTAAGGAATCTTCTCTTCTGGTACTCTTTGTTACTTCTTAACGGCTCGATCTCAACAACAAACCGTGGTTCCTGTTTCTGCTGATTCTGCATCATCCTACCTCCTAGTACTTACTGGTAAAAAAACTGGCAAAAAAAACAACTATCATGATACTGATAGTTGGAAAATGTCTTGTTTTGTCCTATTTTGTTTGATAAAATGATAATGATGGCGGCCATTTAAAGAAAGGAACTCTCTTCTTATGATGGATGTTATCAAAGTATTCGTAGTGCTTGTAATTGGACTGATCGCTTGGAAAACCAGCAAAATTGATTTTCTAACAATATGTTTTTATATAGATATCACAATTACACTCTACATTGGAATTATCAAGATACTAAAGATAACCATTACGTAAAAGTACATTCGATTAATCCAGGCTTCTCTGGATGAAATACTGCAAAGATAAAGTTACTCATCAAAGATAAACTCTATGCAATATACGTATGAACTTTATTAACGTACCGCCATCACTTATTATACCATCCACCCATTATCGACACCAAACAAAATAGTTCGCAAATTTTGACATAATTCGCAACTGTCTTTTTTTAAGGTTCTGCTTTTTACCATCAAAAAATTATTTTCTCACCCTCACACCTCCTCCTTCTCTTTCTCTTTCCATCCTTCCAATCATGTCCCGGCTTTTCAGCATCTCTGCACCTTATCCTTTCTCTACTTTTTGTAGATTTTATAGGCAAAAAAATATTATCCTTAGGGATTTTATAAATCTCACAAAGCATGGAAAGTTCTGGAATCCCAGGAATAACCCTTCCTTTTTCCCAATTTACAATAGTAGTTTTGCTTACTCCCATTCGCTTCGCCACATCATCTTGTGTCATCTCTGAGTTTACGCGTGCTGATGCTAAAGATATTTGTATCAATATTTTTACCTCCTTTCCCTATCACATCCCCAGTATACTCTACTTTTTGTAGACTGTCAATA
>CANSLW010000086.1 GCA_947647815.1 uncultured Dorea sp.
AAGATATCTTCTCTTGCAAATCCGATATATGGCACTCCTGACAGGCTGGGCTCCAACACAGGGACATATCCCGTCAGGAGTGCCATATATCGGATTTGCAAGAGAAGATATCTTAGAAGGCAGAATTAAGAATGCAATGATCATCGGAAAAGGAAGCCTGTTCCTTGGACGTATGACCAACCTGTTTGATGGTGTATCCTTCGTGATCCAGGCAAATACAAAGGCAGAAGCAGAAGCTGCTGCAGGCGTATCCGAGGAAGAGGTTAAGGGATTAATCGCAAAGGCGATGAAGGATTTTGCAGCTTCCCTGATCGCAGAGTAAGGGGGACGGTGACAATGGCAAATAATATCGAGAGAATGATCGCCGATACCTTTATGGAGATGGCACAGGGCCTTGAGACCGGAAGCTTCGGAAAGAGACCCAAAGTAGCTCTCACAGGTATGGGCAGCGAGCATGGAGAAGAGAACTCCATGAAAGCAGCTGTAGAAGCGGCAAAAGACGGAATTGACGTATATTATATCGGAACATTAGAGGCAGAAGGCGTGACAACGATTAAGGTGGCTGATGATGAAGAAGGCCACGACCGCATGGAAGAGATGTTGAAAAATGGGGAGGTAGATGCAGCAGTAACTATGCATTTCCCATTCCCAATCGGCGTATCTACCGTAGGACGTTGTGTAACACCGGCAACTGCAAAAGAGATGTTTATAGCGAATACGACCGGAACTTCCAGTACAGACCGTATTGAGGGAATGATCAAGAATGCAATCTATGGTATCATTACTGCTAAGGCATGTGGAACCAAGAATCCAACAGTAGGTATCCTGAATGTGGATGGCGCCCGTCAGACTGAGAAGGCATTAAAGCAGTTACAGGAGAAGGGATATGATATCGCGTTTGCAGAGTCAGGAAGAGCAGACGGCGGCTGTGTTATGAGAGGAAATGACGTATTGCAGGCATCTCCTGATATCATGGTAACAGATTCTCTGACCGGTAATATCTTAGTTAAGATGCTGTCTTCCTTTAATACGGGAGGAAGCTTTGAGGCGACAGGATATGGCTATGGACCAGGAATCGGAGAAGGATATGAGCAGTTAGTCATGATCGTGTCCAGAGCAAGTGGTGCGCCGGTGATTGCTAATGCAATCCGCTATGCAGGCCAGCTCGTCAGAGGTAAAGTGTTCCAGGTTGCAAAGGAAGAGTTTGCAGCTGCAAAGAAGGCAGGACTTAAAGAGATCTTAGATGCACTGAAAGCTTCTCAGAAGCCAGCGGCGGCGGAAGAGGAAGTGAAAGAGCCTCCGAAGGAGATCGTAACAGCACAGATCGCAGGAATCGAGGTCATGGACTTAGAAGATGCCGTAAAGGCTCTGTGGAAGATTAATATCTATGCAGAGAGTGGAATGGGCTGTACAGGTCCAATCGTTCGTGTATCCGATGCTAATCTTGCAAAGGCAGAAGAAGAGCTTAAGAAGGCTGGATATATTAATTAAGCCAATGTCTGGCAAGGAGCCAGAGGGCTGCATGTAAAAGAATATCAGACGATTGTCTCATAATCTTTATAAGTTTTGGAAAGTGGTATTTTGATATGTGTCAAGATGCCACTTTTCTTCACATTGTAGAGGATTTTATAATGAAATAACAAGGTTGTGAGGTGTTAATAGTTATGGAAGTAGTTTTAAAAGTGATGGTCCAGAACAAGGATTATATGTTTTGGGATCGTCTGATTAGAGTGTGTTTGGTCTTAATGATGACATGCATGCTGTATTTGGGTATGCGGAATTATGATTATGCGAATGGTATGATGGCAGAACCAAAGGGGAGTGTTTGGAGTCCTATGCCAGAGGGGCGGATTACCAGAATAGATGCAGGCGGCATTGATGCTTATGGAGGTAAACTGAAAAAGAATCTGTTAAGCAGAAGTATGCTTGATGATAAGATTGGAATGGTGGTCTCTTTGGCTGTGATGAGCAGAGAAAAGAATGTATCTGATATGAGTGCATCTGTAAAGTCAGATACAATAGATCCGGGAACTTTAAAAGAAGCGGATAAAGTTATGAAAGTAACAGAAACAACAAAGATTACAGCTATATTAGATTATCCATATAAAACGGTTCCAAAAACAGAAGAGGAGAATACGGTGACTGTTATCGCTCCAACTGTACCAGATGTTGGTGATGAAGAAGAAACAGATTTGAAAAGAAATGAAAACATCGGCGCAGGCGTAAGGGAATTTTCGGGATTCGTGGTTGATAATGAAGGTTATATTACTGGGGTTACAGATAAAGTAGATATAACAGATGGGATTCTGGTGATTCCAACAGATGTGGAATGTGTAGGGATTAGAAAAGGCGCATTCAATAGTCTGAGCGGAGATATAATAGAGATGTATATACCTGTGAATATTCTTGCGATTGAGACGGATGTATTTGATGATCTGCCGTATTTGATATATATAGAAGTGGCAGGAGATAATCAGTGCTATTATAGCGAAGGTGGAGTTTTGTATTCTGAATCAGGAGAAGAGTTTTTTTGCCCAATCGGAAGATAGTATTCTACTGGTGGCATAAAATGTAATCTATAATAGAATTTTATAGAGAAAAATACGAAGGATGGCTACAGTAGTCATCCTTAAATTTTTTATTTTAATGTTTTAATTTTATTCAACTTACTCTATAATTTTCAAATAGCAGGTGATATAATGGGGAAGATTGATTTTAGAAGTAAGGAGGCATGGTATGAAGATTCAGCAGATCAGAAGGGATAAAGATGAATACATGGATATGCTTTTGATGGCTGACCCACAGAGAGACATGATTGAAAGTTATCTGGATCAGGGTGAAATGTTTGCTCTGGTTAATGGAGGGGCAGTCTGTGCAGTCTGTGTGGTAAAAATGTTAAAAAACCGTAAATGTGAATTAAAGAATATTGTGACCCGGGAATCGGATAGAGGAAAAGGATATGCGAAATATATGATTCGATGTATCTGTGAGTATTATGGAAATATCTGTGATACGATGTATGTAGGGATTGCAAACAGTAAGGGAATGATGGGGTTTTTTGAACAGTGTGGTTTCATAAATTCCCATGTTGTAGTGAATTATTTTGCAGATCATTATCGTGAGCCAATCTATGAAGATGGAGTCAGGCTGACGGATAAGATATATTTGAAGAAACAGCTGGGGTCAGAGATTGATGTGAAGAAAGTTGTGGATTTGGCCTTAGAAGCAGGACGAATCTTGTTAAAAAACGGAGCAGAGATTTTTCGGGTAGATGAAACGATTACGAGAATCTGCCACCGGTTTCATGTGGAATATGTAGATACATTTATCTTAAGCCATGCTATATTTGTCAGTGCGGAGAATGGCATGGAAGAAACGTATACGAAAGTAAAGCAGGTGCCGCTGTCATCATCACATCTGGGTATTGTGGCAGAAGTAAATGAATTGTCGAGAGAGATTGCTGAGGGTCTTGTAGGAATCGAAGAAGCATCCAGAAGATTAGAAGAGATTGATCGAATGCCATCAAAAAAGGGATATTTTCAGGTTCTGGCGGCAGGGATGGGCAGCGGGTTCTTTGGTTATCTGCTGGGGGCATCTGCACTGGAAAGCATGGTTGCATTCTGTATTGGATGTTTCTTATATATATGGGTATTGAAAGCAAAGAAGCATAATATTTCCAAGATGATTGTAAATATTGTGGGTGGGGTTATTATTACTACCCTGGCAATTTTAGCCTTGCACATACCTATTTTGGGAAATGTTAAGATGGACGGAATGATTATCGGATCGATTATGCCGCTGGTGCCAGGGCTCGCCTTTGTAAATGCAATCCGCGATATTGCGGACAGTGATTTCCTGTCAGGGACAGTGCGTATGATTGATGCTATACTGGTTTTTGTATATATAGCGGTTGGTGTAGGATTTACCCTTAGTGTATATAATAATCTGGGAGGGGGCTTGATGCTGTGATACATAGTTTCATTATGCATGTTGTATGTCCTTTTATGGGGACAATCGGATATGCGATTCTGTTTAATGTCCCAAAACGATTCTATCTGTGCTGCGGTCTTACCGGTACGGCAGGATGGCTGATGTATCATGCGGCAGTCTGTTGTGGCGCAAGTGCGGCAACGGCTTCCTTTTTTGGAACACTGGTTGTAGTGCTGTTGTCCAGAATGCTTACGGTTAAGAAAAAATGTCCGATTACCATATTTCTGGTATCAGGAATCTTTCCTTTAGTGCCGGGAGCAGGGATTTATTATACGGTATATTATCTTGTAACGAATCAGCTTGCTGAGGCGTCAAGGCGGGGAATGGAATCTGTAAAGGTTGCTTTTGCCATCGTTCTTGCCATTGTGTTTGTTGTGTCTATACCAAGAGAAATGTTTCAGTTTCAAGTCAGAAAGGTTAGAAAAGGTTGAAGGAGAACAGATATTTATGTTACAATATGAATATACTTGAATATTCCAGGCGGTGTCAGTGCGGAGAATGGAATAGATTATCACAATATATACAGGGATTGCAGAGGAAGGTGAGCGTATGTTAGAGGTAAACTTACTTCAGATACTGAAAGAGAGTCGCTATACGACAGTATTAAGTGGATTTGGCATGTTGCTTGAAAGTGGGTATCCTGCTATCCGGGACGGGGAAGTATCTTATGAGATTGAGCAGAAGTATGGATACTCTATGGAAGAGATGTTTTCCAGTGCCTTTTATTCCACAAGGAAAGAAATGTTTTATGATTTTTACCGTAAAGAGTTGTTATGCCATTTGGATAAACCGCCGGGAAAAGGATTCACCGGCATGGCTGAACTGGAAAGAAGGGGACTGGTTCAATGTATTATTACCAGACGGATCTTTGGACTTCCGAAGAGAGCCGGCTGTAAGAATGTGATAGACTTACATGGCAATGTGTATGATAATTTCTGTCCGCATTGTGGACGTACATATCCGATGGAATATATCAGGGATTCTGTCAGGGTTCCGTTGTGTGAACACTGCAATACACCGGTCAGGCCCAGAGTGTGTCTGTTTGGCGAGATGGTTGATAATAGTGTGATTACCAGAGCTGCTGAAGAGATTCAGAAAGCAGATGTACTGTTGGTATTGGGAACGAATTTGAAGTCATATCTATGCAGCCAGCTTACGAATTATTATGAGGGTGACAGACTGATACTGGTGAATAAACAGCCACATTTTTCAGATCGGTATGCCGATATTGTAATCCATGAAAGAGTGGATGAATTGTTAGAGAGAATACAGAGAGAGTTAGGAGAATAGACGATGAGTAAAGTAAGAACAAGATTTGCACCAAGCCCTACAGGCAGGATGCATGTGGGGAACTTAAGGACGGCGCTTTATGCATACTTGATTGCAAAACATGAGGATGGGAGTTTTATGCTCCGAATCGAGGATACAGATCAAGAACGTTTTGTAGAAGGAGCTTTAGAAATTATTTATCATACTTTAGAAGAGACGGGACTTGTACACGACGAGGGACCGGATAAAGATGGAGGGGTCGGACCTTATGTCCAAAGTGAGCGTAATGCATCGGGAATCTATCTTAAGTATGCAAAGCAGTTGATTGACCAGGGAGACGCTTATTATTGCTTCTGTGATAAAGAACGCCTGGCATCTTTAAAGAGCAGTGTGTCAGAAGATGGAGGAACAGAGATTATAGTTTATGATAAACACTGTCTTGGACTTAGCAAAGAAGAGGTAGAAGCGAATTTGGCGGCAGGTAAACCTTATGTCATCCGCTTTAATATGCCGACAGAAGGGACGACGACGTTTAAAGATGACATTTACGGAGATATTACTGTTCCAAATGAAGAATTAGAGGATTTGATTCTGATTAAATCAGATGGATATCCGACATATAATTTCGCCAATGTAATCGACGATCATCTTATGGGAATTACACATGTGGTGCGTGGAAATGAATATCTGTCATCTGCGCCTAAGTATAATCGGATTTATGAGGCATTTGGGTGGGAGATACCGACATATGTCCACTGTCCGTTGATTACAGACGAGAATCATAAGAAGCTGAGTAAGCGCTGTGGACATTCTTCTTATGAGGACCTGATTGATCAGGGATTTATTACGGAGGCAGTGGTAAATTATGTGGCGTTATTAGGCTGGTGTCCGGAAGGAAATCAGGAGATTTTCTCGCTGGATGAGTTGGTGCGGGCATTTGACTACCGACATATGAGCAAGTCACCGGCAGTGTTTGATGTTGTGAAGTTAAAATGGATGAACGGTGAATATTTTAAAGCTATGGATGAAGAACGCTTTTTTGCGATGGCAGAACCCTATATTAAGGAAGTTGTGACGAGGGACTGTGATTTGAGAAAGATTGCATCATTGGTCAGAACTAGAATAGAAGTATTCCCAGATATCAGAGAACAGATTGATTTCTTTGAGGAGCTGCCGGAATATGACATTGCGATGTACTGTCATAAAAAGATGAAAACGAATGAAGAAAAGTCTCTGGATGTACTGAAAGATGTGTTGCCGCTTTTAGAGTCACAGGATGATTTTAGCAATGACTCATTGTTCTCTGTCTTGAAAAGCTATGTAGACGAGAAGGGATATAAGACTGGATTTGTGATGTGGCCGGTCAGAACAGCGGTATCTGGAAAGCAGAATACGCCGGGAGGCGCAACAGAGATTATGGAGATTCTTGGGAAAGAAGAGTCTCTTAAGAGAATCAGAAAAGGGATAGAAATGTTAAGCAGATAAGGGGAATCTATGAGTTTAAATCATGCTCAAAAAAGGGCAGTCGCCCATAAGGAGGGGCCATGCATGGTCCTTGCCGGTCCCGGTTCGGGAAAAACTCTTACAATAGCAAAACGAATTGAATATCTGATTACAAAGTATAAGGTAAGGCCAGAAGAGATTCTGGTCATTACCTTTACTAAGTATGCAGCAAATGAGATGAAAAAACGTTTTCGGAAAGTGATGGGAGATGCTGGATTTCCAGTGACGTTTGGGACATTTCATGGGATATATTATGGAATCTTAAAGTGGGCATATAAGCTGAATCAGACGAATTTGTTATCTGACAGGGAGAAGTACGAATTAATCCGCCAGGCGGCGGCAAGGATGGATTGGGAAGAGATTGATGATACAGGAGAAGGAAAGGATTATCTCCAGGAGCTGGCTGCCGAGATTGGAAATGTGAAAAATAATTGTTATGATGTAGAAGATTATGAATCTCTTCGGTATGGTGTACAGAGATTCAGAGAGCTGTTTCTGGCTTATGAGGAAGAAAAGAAAAGGTTACGGAAGATTGATTTTGAAGATATGATTCTTATGTGCCGGGATTTATTTCAGAAGAGGCCGGATATTTTAAAGAAATGGCAGGAGAAATTCCGGTATATCCTGGTGGATGAATTCCAGGATGTGAATCAGGCACAGTATGATGTGGCGCGGATGTTGGCGGCTCCAGAGGATAACCTGTTTGTAGTGGGGGATGATGACCAGTCAATCTATGGGTTCCGTGGCGCAAAACCAGGAATCATGAAAGAATTCATGAAGGATTATAAAGATGCAAAACAGATTCTTCTGGATGTAAATTATCGTTCTACAGCCCATGTGGTGAATGGCGCTCTGAGGGTCATCGGACATAATCTGGAACGTTACGATAAGAAGATTGCTGCCTCGAAAGGGAAAGGGGAGACGATTCACATACAGGAAGTCAAAGATCCGGTAGAAGAGGGAGAATATGTCATGAAGAAGATTCAGGAAAGTCATGCACAGGGAGTCCCTTATGAAGAGATGGCGGTACTATACCGGACAAGTCTGGATGCAAGGGCTTTGTCAGAGGTGATGGCAGAGCATCAGATTCCATTTGAGATGAAAGAGAAGCCTGTCAGTTTATATGAACATTTTATTGGAACTGATATTATGAGTTATTTTCATCTGGCGAAGGGAGATTGTGAACGGAAATATTTCCTGCAGGTTGCAAACAGGCCGAAGCGTTATATCAGCCGTGAAAGTATGGAGGATAGCCATGTGTCTTATGAGTCGCTGCGGAATTTCTATTGCGACAAGGATTGGATGATGGATCGGATTGACCAGCTGGAATGGGATATGAAGATGATTCGTGATAAGACGCCATTTGCTGCAATCCAGTATATCAGAAAAGGAATAGGTTATGACGAATTTTTAAGGGAATATGCGGCTTATCGAGGGATACAGGAGGAAGAGCTGACAGTGGTGCTCGATGAGATCCAGCAGAATTCAAAAGCCTGTCAGACGATAGATGAGTGGTTTGCTCATGTAGAATGTTATAAAGCTGCTATGGAAGAAACTCGCTTATCTAAAGGGAATAGGTTAGGAGAGGGTTCGGTGAATGAAGACGAAAAGGGTGTTTCTCTTCTTACGATGCATGGCGCAAAAGGCCTGGAATATGAACTGGTCTTTATTATAGAAGGTAATGAAGGAAGTATCCCTTATAGAAAAGCTAAGATGAAGGAGGATTTGGAGGAGGAGCGCCGGTTATTCTATGTTGCCATGACGAGGGCGAAGAGTAAACTAATCATCTGCTATGTAAAAGAAAAAAACGGAAAAGACTTAAGTCCTTCCCGTTTTATCGAAGAATTATTCGTCCGCTGATTCTTCGAATTCCTCGAATTCCTGGGTATCCATCCATTCATCGAAGGCATCTGCCGCAATCTCGTACTCATCGTCATCTTCAATGTTCTCAAGTTCTGGTTCTCCATCTGCTGTTTCAACATAGCGATAGAGATACACATCACCGTCTTCTGTCTCACCGTTTTCATTCAGAGGGAGCAGGGCGATATATTCTTTTCCTGCTGCTTCGAATAAAGTAAGGATTGCACATTCAACGACTTCATCGTTGTCAAGTGTCAGTTCTACTGTCATGTTTTCATCCATGGTATCCGTCTCCTTTGTTTTATAGATACTTTAACTGTACCAAAGGACTATACAAATTGCAAGAAGGTTTTATTCATGGGGTAGTCAAATGTTTAAAAATGTTGTAGAATATATGTTGAAATGTGGATAAAACATAACATTTATACCATCTTTCGGTATAAGGAGGAAAAGTGTATGAATAAAAAGAGAATGTTAAGAACATTAGAAGTGATGTTCGTATGCATTTTCATACTGACAGCTTGTAAAAAGAATGTGGGAACACCTGAGGACAACGCGGTTACAGAAGAGACGGAGGAAGAGACACCAGAAGAAGAGGATACATATGTGTTCGGATTTACCGGGATTGATATGGAGAATCCTTATTTTATCACATTGGAGTCTGCAATTAGGGAACAGGTGGAGAAGGAAGGTTATACATTGATTACAAAGGATCCGGCATCTGATCCTGAGGCACAGGAGGCGCAGATCCAAGAGTTTATTGAAGAAGGAATTGATGCAATATTTCTGTGTCCGGTAGATTGGGAAGAGATTACGGAATCCTTAATGGCATTACAAGATGCGGGTGTGAAGATCATCAATGTGGATACGCAGGTAAAAGAGATGGATTATGTGGATGCGTACATCGGATCGGATAATCAGGAGGCAGGATATATCTGTGGGGAGGATTTGATGGAATGTTGTCCTGACGGCGGAAGAATAGCAATTCTGGAATGTCCGACTCAGAATTCGATTAATGACCGCATAACAGGATTTGAGGAGGCTATAGCCAAGGCAGAAAAGGGATTTGAGGTTGTAGCAAGGGCTGATACGAATGGAGAGTTTGAAAAGGCATTAGAAGCGGCAAAGACGATTGTTAAGGAACATCCGGATGTTAAGGCTATTATGTGCGGGAACGACCAGCTGGCGGTTGCGGCAAAGACGGCGGTGAATCTTGAAAAACTGGATCACGTAATCATCTATGGGGTAGACGGCTCTCCCGATATCAAAAAGGAGTTAAAGAAAGCAGACGGACAGATTGCCGGAACAGCAGCGCAGTCACCTATTAGTATGGGGAAGACGGCGGCGCAGATAGCGATGAATATACTAGATGAGAAGGAGTTTGAACGAGAGACATACGAAGAAGTATTTATGATTGATAAAGATAATGTTGATATGTATGGAGTAGATGGATGGCAGTAGACAAATGACAATGAACGGATGGCTGTAGAGAGCAGGAAGGATTAGGCATGAAGGAGATACAGGGGAGGCCCTTACCGTTAGGAACTACAATGATAGGAAATACAGTGAATTTTTCTGTAGCAGTACCACAGGAGAAGGAATGTCGGTTATTATTATACCGTGCTGGAAGAAAGAAACCATGCATTACTTATGAGATGAACAAAGAGATTGGGGAAGTGCGTTATCTGGCATTGGAGGATATAGATGCGTCAAAATACGAGTATAATTACCAGATTGACGGTCAGGTAGTCATTGATCCATATGCAAAGGCAATAGCAGGCCGAGAGACATGGGGGAGGAAACGTGACGTCCAGAAGCATGAAGTCAGGGGGATATTATATAATGATGAATATGACTGGGAAGGGGACGAACCCTTATGTCTGCCATATCATAGAGTTATAGCATATAGTCTGCATGTCAGAGGTTTTACGAAGCACTCGTCTTCAAAGGTGAAGAACAGAGGGACTTTTCAGGGAATTATCGAGAAGATTCCTTATCTGAAAGAGTTGGGTATTAACCAGATTCAATGTATGCCGGTATATGATTTTGAAGAGTGTCAAAGATATCGGAATTATTGGGGATATGGTTTTGCTTACTGTTTTGCGCCTAAGAGTTCCTATGCCTGTTCCAAAGATCCAGTGAAAGAATTAAAGGACATGGTTAAAGAATGCCACCGGGCAGGAATAGAAGTCGTACTGGAGATGCCGTTTCATGATGAGATGACGAAACAGATGATGGAGGAATGCCTGCGATATTATATGATTGAGTATCATATAGATGGTTTTATTCTGAACCCACAGGTTTCCCCAATGGACGCAATCTATGCGGATCCTATCTTGAAGAAGACGAAGATTCTGGTTCACCAGATTGATTTTCAGACGGTTATGAGACGTTTTCTTAAAGGTGACGAAGGAATGGTGGAAGGAGTAATGTACTGGCTCCGTCATAATTCTGGAAAAGATGGGATTGTTAATTGTATTACAGGACAGAATGGCTTCACAATGTATGATTTGGTATCTTATGACAGAAAGCATAATGAAGAGAACGGAGAGAATAATCAGGATGGTCCGGAATATAATTATAGCTGGAACTGTGGAGCAGAAGGAATGACAAGAAAGAGAGCTGTGGCGAAACTGCGCGACAATCAGATGAAGAATGCTTTTTTTCTTCTTCTGTTGGCACAGGGGACGCCATGTATTCTGGCAGGAGATGAGTTTGGCAATTCACAAAAAGGGAACAATAATGTATATTGTCAGGACAATCCGACGGGCTGGCTTGACTGGCAGAAGCTGGAGCAGAAGAAAGAGCTTCATGATTTCGTTAAGAAGCTGATTGCGATAAGAAAGAGCCAGCCGGTATTCTGGCCTGAAGAGGAGATGCGGGGAATCGATCAGGTGAGTTGTGGTGTGCCGGATGTATCTTATCATGGAGAGAGCGCATGGCGTGTGCCGTCAGAAGTATACAGCAGACAGCTGGGCGTTTACTATAGTGGAGCGTCTGTGGGGGGAGAAGATTGTTTTGTGGCTTATAATATGCATTGGATTGAACATGGCTTCGCTTTACCTGCACTTTCAAAGGGAAAGAAATGGTTTAAGATAGCTTCCACAGAAGAAGGAATCCTGGAAACAGCAGAGCTTCTTGAAAACCAGAGGATGGTAGTGTTGAAAGAAAGGACGGTCATGGTTATTGTAGGTGGGAAAGACTATGGAACAGACAGTAAAGAAAAAGACAGGCCTGACATCGTATCAGTTAAAATGGATAGCAATCAGCACGATGCTGATTGATCACATTGGGGCAATATTTTTTCCAAGCGAATTTACATTTCGCTATATAGGAAGATTAGCATTTCCGATTTTCTGTTTTTTGCTGGTGGAAGGAGTCTGTTATACACATAATATTCGGCTGTATATGCTGCGGCTTGGGATATTTGCGTTAATCTCAGAGATTCCGTATGATCTTGCATTTCATGGGAAGGTATTGGAATTTGAAGGTCAGAATGTTTTCTTTACGCTTTTGTTTGGTGTAGTACTGTTGTATATTCTGAAAATGGATCATGAATGGCCGGTTAAGGTATTGGAGATTCTTCTTTTTATGTGGATTACAGTAATTATGAAAACAGATTACAGTTATAAAGGAATCTTGCTGATCAGTGTATTCTATTTTTTCCGTGAAAAGAGGTGGGCAGGTCTTGCCGGAGGTGCATTGTGGAATTTTCTTTGGAATAATAAGATTCAGGAGTATGGAGCACTGGCAATGATACCAATTGCATTGTATAATGGAGAGCGCGGAAGGAGTATGAAGTATTTCTTTTATCTCTTCTATCCACTGCATTTGGTTGTGTTATTTGTACTGTGTAGAGCTACAGGCTATAGGATTTAGAATCTGGATTTTAAGGATGCAAATTCTCTGGATAGAGACCCTAAGGAGGAGAAGCTATGAAAGCATGGCAGCATTTTAAGACGATTACACATCATAAATTACTAGTCATGAAGGGATGTTTTCAAGTAGGACTTTACAGGCAGGGACTTCTTCATGACTTGTCAAAATATATGCCTTCGGAATTTCTGGTGGGTTGTAAATATTATCAGGGAAACCGAAGCCCGAATAATGCAGAGAGGGAAGACAGGGGATATTCCAAAGCCTGGCTTCATCACAAAGGAAGGAATAAACATCATTATGAATACTGGATTGATTACAGTACCGATCCTAAGGATGGTATTATCGGTATGAAGATGCCGGCTAGATATGTTATAGAGATGTTTATTGACCGGATTGCTGCATCGAAGACGTATCAGGGAGATAAGTATGACGATTCTCATCCGCTTAGGTATTATGAAAAGGGAGCCGCAAGGCTTGGGAAGATGGTTCATCCTGAGACTGCAAGATTATTGTATTTCCTGCTCAGAATGCTTGCCAGGGATGGGGAAGAGAAGACCTTTTATTATATACGTAGTAAGATCTTGAAAAAGAGACGGATAAAAAATATGAAATTTATAAAATTTATTGTTGACATTTTTAGATCTATGTAGTATTATAATCTTCGGACGGTTGGTAAACCGCTTGCGGAAGTGTCGGAACTGGCAGACGAGCAAGACTAAGGATCTTGTAGCTTTC
>CANSLW010000087.1 GCA_947647815.1 uncultured Dorea sp.
CACCAGCTCTCCCCCTGCATATCCCGTAGCCCCGATAATTCCCGCTTTAATCATTGACTTCTTTACCAAAATATCGTTTCGCAGCAGCTTGTACACCGAGACAGTTCTGTCCAAGGTTAATAGTGTTCAGATAACTTTCCATGATGGTATCCTTGTCCATCTGTTTTTCAATCTGTACTGCAAGAAATTGTTCTTGTAATTTACGCTCTACTCTGTCGTATAGGGTTTCCTCATCGACGAAATTCGGAAATACATTATTCTTGATTAGCTGTTGGGTAAGTGTACTTGCACCCTGTGACAAATCGCCTGACATAATACCGACTACCGCAGCACGGGCAATACCCTGGAGATCAATTCCGTTATGTTCATAGAATCGTTCATCCTCGATAGCAACAAAAGCGTGTTGTAGATCCTCAGGAATCTGGTCAATGGATTTGTATACACGGTTGGAACCCGAAGATACGAAACGCTCAATCTCTGTTGTAGTGTCATCTGCATAGACAAAAGTTGTAAACCCCTTTGGCTTGACATCATCAGGGGAAACTTCAGGTGTATTGTCAATAATCTTCTTGGCAAATACACCGACGCCTGCTACACCGGCTATCGCGATGATGATAATACACAACAATAATGCTTTAAAAAGCCGTACGCCAATCTTTTTTCCCTGCATGGTAGATTTAGACGTTATTTTTCTTTGCTTTTGTGAAGCTTTTTTCTTACCATAGTTCATGTGTGAAGCCTCCTTTATACCAAGATATTATAGCAAACAAATAGGGTGAAATAAAGAAAAAAATGAAAACTTCATATTTCAGTAGGAAAATCTTAAGAAATCCGTTATAGTAGTTTATATTATGTATATTTTATATGTTAGATATCAAGGAAGGGATGAATTTGTATGGAAGCAGAATATAAGACTGTATATGAAGGCGGAGAAGGTGAAGTAGTGGAGAAGAAGTCTCGTTTTATTGCAACGGTGCTTCCAGTCCGGACAGAGGAGGAGGCGCTTCAATTTATTGAAGTGGTGCGGAAGAAGTACTGGGATGCAAGGCATCATTGTTTTGCCTACGTGATAGGAGAGCGTGGGGAGCTGCAAAGATGCAGCGATGACGGAGAGCCCGGCGGTACGGCAGGTAAGCCGATTCTGGAGGTTATTAAAGGAGAGGAGATTCGTAATGTTGTCCTGGTGGTAACGAGGTATTTTGGAGGTACATTGTTAGGAACCGGCGGACTGGTCCGTGCATATTCGGCTGCGGCTAAGGAAGGATTAGCCTCATCTGTGATTATAACCAAAATCCGGGGAGTTAAACTGCATATTGATATAAATTATACTGGATTGGGAAAGGTTCAATATATTCTGGGGCAAAGAGGACTTGAAGTATTAGATGCAGTTTATACCGAAAAAGTGGAATTAGATGCTCTGATACCGATGGATATTCTGGAGGATGTAGAAGCAGAGATCACAGAAGGTACTAACGGACAAGCTATTATGCAGGAAAATGAGCAGTGCTATTTCGCAGAAATCAATGGAAAGAAGCAGATTATAGAGTAAGAGAATGTGTTCGAATAGTAAATGAGACTATTATTAAGATTGAAAATACAGTTTTTCTTCTTATAATAGCCTCATTTTACTCGTAAGTGTAATTATTTAATTCTATAAACAATTATAACGGTATATACTTGTTTATTGTCTTATTTGATGCCTGTCAGAATATTTCCTAACAGTTTTATAGAATAGAATAATTTCTATGAGAATTCTGGTTCAATCAATCCAAAGGAACCATTCTTCCTGCGGTAAACTACATTGACTTCGTCAGTTTCTGCATTACAGAATACATAGAAATCGTGTCCCAAGAGTTCCATCTGTACACATGCGTCTTCTGGATACATAGGTTTGAAACCAAACTTTTTAGTACGGACAATCTTAATCTCGTTCTCATCATCAGCCTGCTCTTCACCCTCATAGAATTCATGTTTGAAATTGCCGCCTTCCTGATGTCTTGCGATTAATTTATTCTTATACTTACGGAGCTGGCGTTCGATAACCTCTTCTACCAGATCAATTGAAACATACATATCATTGCTTTCCTGCTCGGACCGGATAATGTCGCCCTTGACAGGAATGGTTACCTCAATCTTCTGGCGTTCCCTCTGTACGCTCAATGTTACGTGAATCTCCGTGTCAGGAGTAAAATACCGTTCCAGCTTTCCCAGTTTCCCCTCTACTGCATCTTTCAAGCCTTGCGTTACATCAATGTTTTTTCCAATAATGATAAACTTCATACTGTCAACTCCCTTTCGACATAATTTCAAATAAACTAGTCTGATAATTATTAAGCAGACAAGCAATCTATCTGATATATGTAGTATATCACGTTTGATGACTAATGTATAGAACGAATTACCTCAATTCTGGAAATTTTATCCTTATGAAGTTTAGCAACCCGAAGGCCGACATCAGAGAAGTAAGCGCATGCGCCAATCCGGGGTTCTTTATCCATTTCTTCTAACTTCTGATTCAGTACATCCATAAGGGTTTCATCATTTTCATAAGGGATATGGATGCCAAGAAGCCGGTTAATAGAACGCACCTTGGCGCTTGCACGGAAGATAATTGCTTCAGCAACATCAAATTCACAAAAGAGGAATTTTCGTGTGGCAAATAACACTGCAATAGCTGATACTCCTACCAGGCTGCTCCAGACAGAGGAATGGTCGGTGATGATTTGTCTTGCAATGGCAAAGAGCAAGACTTCGAATACAGTATTCGGAGTATGGTAATACATCATCCGGATTAGCTCCACGCCGATGATCAGGTTAAAACAAGTTGTGAGTAAATCATCATAGTTTGGCCAGACATCAAGATTCGGAATATTACTCAAAGAACCTGCCATACGCAGGCAAAGAAGGACGATTCCGACAGCCAGCATGATAGAAATAAAAAATTCCAGGATTTCTGTGATTCTTTTTAATAATTTTGCTATGATCTGTTGCATAACTGCCTCCTTAACATGCAGAACAAATATGGATATAAGACCAGCACCCATAATACAAGTATAAAGTATTCCAGCATTTTTGCCAAGATAGAATTTCCAAAGATAAAGGAGAAACTTTCTTTGATGAAAAGTGCGAAGACCAGACCGATAACCAGTTTGATAATCTGCATGGCGATACTATCCATATGAGTGTCAAAATTAAGTTTTGTGCGCTCTATATACCATCCAATAGAGAATCCTAATCCAGCGCCTGCCGCTTTGCAGCAGTCTACGGCATATCTGGTTTCAAGCGTACCATTGTGATAAAGTGTAAGGGCATAGGCAGCAACGGCAAGAGACAGTATCATCAGAACGGATGCGATTTGTTTTAAATATTTTGGGCTGTCCAGTAATATGGCCTGGAATTTCCAGATAACAGATGCAATCACAAGAGACAGAGCCATAGAGACCAATACATCCTTGGGAGTGTGGCAGCCTAGATACATCCGGGAGAATCCAATTCCCAGAAAAGCGATAACGCACAGAATCTTCGCCCAAAGACGCGGAACATAGAGTGACAACGGATAGAACAGGCATGTAGCGCTTTGTGTGTGGCCGCTTGGAAATGAATAACCGGTGGCGCCTTCAAGAGAACTTTCGACAGCTTTGAAGTTCGGGTCAAGAATCCAGGGCCTGGGAATGCGGCATGTAATCTTTAACGCCTGCACACATAACCCGGCAGAAAAGTACGTGAAACCAAGAAGATAAGCAAAGCGCTTATCTACACACCAATAGAATGTGCAGATAACCGCTATGATAATTAATTCCTGGCCAAAATAAGTGATAAGCTGCATCAGCTTGTCTAAGAAAGGAGTGCGGATTCCTTCTAACAGCCATAAGAATGTCATGATTTATTCCCTCTTTTTCTCATCTTAGGATCTAAGATTTTCTTGCGGATTCTGAGAGTCTTAGGAGTGACTTCCAGTAACTCATCCGTGTCAATAAAGTCAAGTGCTTCTTCCAGACTTAAGATCTTAGGCGGAGTCAGCCGGAGAGCTTCATCTGCGCTGGAAGAGCGTGTGTTGGTAAGGTGTTTGGTCTTGCAGATGTTAACTTCGATATCATCTGTCTTAGCATTCTGACCGATGACCATACCAGAGTATACCTTTTCACCAGGCCCGATAAAGAGTGTGCCTCTCTCCTGTGCGCTAAATAAGCCGTATGTGACAGACTCACCCGTCTCGAAAGCAATCAGAGAGCCGGTTTTTCGGTATTGAATATCGCCTTTGTAAGGCGCATATCCGTCAAAAGCAGTGTTCATGATGCCGTTGCCTTTGGTATCAGTCAGGAATTCGCCGCGGTAGCCGATCAGGCCGCGTGCCGGAATCAAGAATTCCAAACGAGTATAGCCGCCGTTGGACGTTCCCATATTCTGCAGTTCACCTTTGCGCTGGCTTAATTTTTCTATTACTGTTCCTGTGAATTCATCTGGTACATCAATATAGGCAGTTTCCATTGGTTCTAGTAATTTACCATTCTCATCCTTTTTATACAGAACTTCAGCCTTGCTGACCGCAAATTCATAGCCTTCCCGGCGCATATTTTCAATCAGTACGGATAGATGAAGCTCCCCGCGTCCGGAGACTTTGAAGCTGTCAGTGCTTTCAGATTCTTCTACACGGAGGCTGACGTCAGTATTCAATTCTTTGAATAGACGGTCCCGTAAGTGACGGGAAGTTACATATTTTCCTTCTAATCCGGCGAAGGGACTGTCATTGACAATAAACTGCATGGCAATTGTAGGCTCGGAGATCTTTTGAAACGGGATTGCTGTTGGATTCTCCGGTGAACAGATAGTGTCTCCGATAGAGATATCTGAGATACCGGAGATTGCCACGATAGAACCGATAGTTGCTTCCTTCACATCTACTTTATTCAATCCGTCGAATTCGTATAACTTACTGATACGAACTTTCTCCTGACGTTCAGGATCGTGCTCATTTACGACGACCGCGTCCATTCCGACTTTGATAGTACCGTTGTCCACTTTTCCAATTCCGATACGTCCTACATACTCATTATAGTCGATTGTACTGATTAGTACCTGAGTATCTGCGTCGGGGTCTCCCTCAGGAGCTGGGATATAGTCAAGAATCGTTTCAAAAAGAGGCTTCATATCTCTTTCTTCATCTGTCAGGTCCAGAACTGCAACTCCTGATTTGGCAGAAGCATAGACGAAAGGACAGTCTAACTGTTCGTCTGAAGCATCCAGATCCATGAACAATTCCAGCACTTCATCAATAACTTCATCTGGCCTTGCCTCAGGACGGTCAATCTTATTGATACATACAATGACCGGCAGGCTTAATTCCAGAGCTTTCCTTAATACAAACTTTGTCTGCGGCATAGCGCCCTCAAAGGCATCCACAACCAGTACCACACCGTTGACCATCTTAAGAACACGTTCTACTTCTCCCCCAAAGTCCGCGTGTCCCGGAGTATCAATAATATTAATCTTTGTCTCATGATAATAGACAGCCGTATTCTTTGAGAGAATCGTAATGCCACGCTCGCGTTCAATATCATTAGAATCCATGACACGTTCTTCCACTTCCTGATTCTCCCGGAATACTCCGCTCTGCTTCAATAATTCATCAACCAAGGTAGTTTTTCCATGATCCACATGTGCAATAATCGCAATATTTCGAATATCCTCTCTCTTTGTCCTCATATAATCCTCCTCCTTGCTGCACAACACCATAGTTTACCATATTTCAAAAAAAATACAAGTATTTTGGTTCTAAAATGGTAACTTGCCTCATAGACTATGTAATGACCCTGCAAAAAGATGCAGGAATGCTTGACAACTCAAAATACGATTCAGAGGAAGGGAGATTGTAAGATTATGTCAGATAAGATTATTGAAAACAACCAGGTAACTATCATGGGAGAGATTGCATCACCATTTTTCTTCAGCCACGAGGTCTATGGCGAAGGGTTCTATATGGTAGATGTGAATGTGAAACGCCTGAGCAATTCAGAGGACCGGATACCTTTGATGATTTCAGAGCGGTTAATCGATGTGTCGCAGGACTATACCGGTGAATTCATCGTAGTGAGCGGACAGTTCCGCTCTTATAATCGGCATGACGAGCAGAAGAACCGGCTTGTGCTGTCGGTATTTGTCCGGGAAGTAGAATTTATTGAAGAAGAGCTGGACGGGGCGAAGACCAATAATATTTTCCTGGACGGCTACATATGTAAGCTGCCTGTGTATCGGAAGACACCGCTTGGAAGGGAGATTGCGGACCTTTTGCTTGCCGTAAACAGGCCCTATGGAAAATCGGACTACATACCATGTATCTGTTGGGGGAGAAATGCAAGATTTGCTTCTACTTTCGAAGTTGGAGAGCATGTTCAGATCATCGGAAGAATCCAGAGCCGGGAATATATTAAGAAGCTGACAGAGACGGAGACAGAAAAGAGAATTGCCTACGAAGTATCCGTCAGCAAACTGGAATGCCCAGAAGATTAAAAACAAGCGGAGACTTTCATTGACATCATATTTGAATGATGATAAAATTTCTATAAATCACATGGATTATTTATTAATATGAAGTGATACCATCATTATGAATGTCAGGAGGATTACGAATGGCTATTTTTACAGGAGCCGGTGTGGCAATCGTTACACCATTTAAAGAAGATGAAAGTATTAATTATGATAAACTGGACGAATTAATTGATTTTCACTGCGAGAATGGAACCGACAGTATTATCATATGCGGCACGACCGGAGAGTCTGCTACGTTGACAGAAGAAGAACATATGGAATGTGTGAAGTTCACCATAGACCGGACAAAGAAGAGGATTCCGGTCATTGCAGGGACAGGCTCGAATTGCACAAGGACAGCAATCGATATGTCCAAAGAGGCGGCGGAACATGGAGCAGACGGACTTCTGCTTGTGACGCCGTATTATAATAAAGCAACCCAGGCAGGCCTGATGGCACATTATACTGCGGTAGCGAAAGAAGTAAAGACAACACCAATCATCATGTACAGTGTTGCAAGCCGTACTGGATGTAATATCGAACCGGCAACGGTTGCCGCTTTGGTGAAGAATGTGGATAACATTGTGGGAATCAAGGAAGCTTCTGGTAATATCGGACAGGTGGCGAGGATTATGGCGCTGACAGACGGTAATATAGATCTGTATTCAGGAAATGACGATCAGATTGTTCCGTTATTGTCGCTGGGCGGTAAGGGCGTTATCTCGGTATTGTCCAATATTGCACCGCAGAAGACCCATGATATCTGTGCAAAATTCTTCGAGGGGGATGTAAAGGGAAGCGCAAAGATGCAGTTAGAAGCACTTCCGTTGGTTGAGCAGCTGTTCAGCGAAGTGAACCCAATCCCGGTGAAGAAGGCGATGCAGCTGATGGGTATGGATTGCGGAAGCTTACGTATGCCTCTTACAGAGCTTACAAAAGAGCACGAGGAGTCTCTTGCCAAGGCGATGAAAGATTACGGTATTGCATTGGTATAAAGGAGGACGAAAGATGGTACGTGCGATTATGCATGGATGCAACGGCAAGATGGGGCAGGTCATCACAAGTCTTATCAAAGCCGATGAGGGGATAGAATTAGTAGCGGGAGTTGACACATATACGGGAATCCGAAATGATTACCCGGTGTTTCAGAGTATAGATCAGTGTGATGTTAAGGCAGATGTCATCATAGACTTTTCTAATGCGGGGGCAGTAGATGCCCTGCTTGATTACTGTGCTGATAAGCAGGTTCCTGTGGTTTTATGCACGACAGGACTGTCAGAGGAACAACTTGAGAAAGTAAAAGAAACAGCTGGAAAAACAGCGGTACTTAAGTCTGCCAATATGTCTCTTGGAATCAATCTTTTATTGAAATTACTCCGGGATGCTGCAAAGGTGCTTGCGCCTGCCGGATTTGATATTGAATTAGTGGAACGACATCATAACCAGAAGGTAGACGCGCCAAGCGGAACAGCGCTTGCATTGGCGGATTCTATTAATGAATCTATGGGAAATGAATATGAGTATGTTTATGACAGAAGCCAGGTTCGCAAGAAACGTGATAAGAAAGAGATTGGTATCTCGGCAGTCCGCGGCGGAACTATCGTGGGAGACCATGAAGTGATTTTTGCCGGTGCGGATGAAGTAATAGAATTCAGACATACAGCTTATTCTAAAGCAGTGTTTGGAAAAGGAGCAGTAGAAGCGGCAAAGTTCCTGGCAGGAAAACCCGCGGGGGCATATGATATGGCAGATGTTATCCAATTGTAATCAGAATATATAAAATGCAGAAGAGATTAACTGCTTTGCAGTTGACGATATTTACAAGGGAGGAAAGTTATGAAAGTATTAGAGGAACGTTATTTGGAGAGACTTTCACAGCTTTATCCGACCATCGCAAAGGCATCGACAGAGATTATTAATCTGCAGGCGATACTGAACCTTCCGAAAGGCACAGAGCATTTCCTCACGGATATTCATGGGGAATATGAGGCGTTTGCACATGTGCTTAAGAATGGTTCAGGAGCAGTGCGCCGTAAAGTCGATGATGTCTTTGGGAATACTATGAGTAGCAAGACTAAGCAGGCGCTTGCTACTCTTATTTATTATCCAAAGGAGAAGATGGACAGGATTAAGCGTGAAGAAGAGAATATGGAGGACTGGTATAAGATTACCTTGTACCGGTTGATTGAGATCAGCAAGCGGACGGCAAGCAAGTATACCAGGTCTAAGGTCAGGAAATCACTGCCGGAAGATTTTGCCTATGTAATAGAAGAGCTGATTACAGAGAAAGCGGATATAACGGATAAAGGTTCTTATTATAATTCTATTGTGGATACCATTATCCGGATTGGGAGAGCGGAAGAGTTTATTATTGCCCTGAGCGAACTGATTCAGCGCCTGACGGTGGATCATCTGCATATCGTGGGAGATATCTATGACAGAGGTCCTGGACCGCATATTATCATGGACAAGCTGATAGAACACCATTCGGTGGATATACAGTGGGGAAATCATGACGTACTGTGGATGGGAGCGGCGGCAGGACAGAGAGGCTGTATCGCGAATGTAATCCGTATCTGTGCAAGATATGGCAATCTAGATATTCTGGAGGAAGGATATGGGATTAACCTGCTTCCGTTGGCAACATTTGCATTAAATACTTATAAGGATGATCCATGCAGCTGCTTCCAGCTGAAAGGTGACTCCGGACACGGAAAGAATGAGATGCTGATGGATATCAAGATGCACAAGGCAATCTCAATTATCCAGTTCAAAGTAGAAGGACAGATTATCAAAAAGAATCCGGGATTTAAGATGGAAGACAGGAACCTTCTGCATCATATTGATTATGAGAAGGGAACCATAGAGATTGACGGGAAGACTTATGAAATGTTGGATAAGAATTTCCCGACTATTGATCCAAAGAGGCCATATGCGCTGACAAAAGAGGAAGAGGATATAATGGAGCGTCTGGAGCAGGCTTTCTTGAACTGTGAGAAGCTGCAGCGCCATATGCGTTTCTTATTGAATAAGGGGGCGCTTTATAAGGTATATAATAATAATTTGTTATATCATGGCTGTGTGCCGTTGAATGAAGATGGCAGCCTTAAATCCGTACGTATCTACGGGCATTCTTATAAGGGAAAGAGTCTCTATGAGATTCTGGAAAGCTATGTAAGAAAAGGTTTTCATGCATTGGATGCTAAAGAAAAAGAACATGGAAAAGACATGATGTGGTTTATATGGCTTAGTGAAGGTTCACCGTTATTCGGAAAAGATAAGATGGCAACATTTGAACGATATTTCCTTGCAGAGAAAGAGACTCACAAGGAAAAGAAGAATCCATATTACAGCTTCTTAGAAAATGAGAAGGTGGTGAACCGGATTCTGGAAGAATTCGGACTGCCGGCAGAGGGGACCCATATCATTAACGGGCATGTTCCGGTTAAGAGCAAGAATGGAGAGAGCCCGATTAAATGCGATGGCAAGGTCATGGTAATTGATGGTGGATTTTCGAAGGCATATCAGAAAGAAACCGGAATTGCCGGATATACGTTGATATCTAATTCCTATGGGCTGATACTTGTTGCGCACGAGCCTTTTGAATCAACGGAAGCGGCGATTGAAAAGGAAAGTGATATCCACTCAGACAGCACGATTGTAAACAGGGTGCTGGAGAGGAAACTGGTTGGCGGAACAGATATAGGACGGGATCTGAGAGAACAGATTGCGGATTTGGAAGTATTGCTGGAAGCATACCGGAGTGGACGGATTGCTGAGAGAGTATAAGGTGTTATATTTTATAGACAAAAAAGAGTCATTCTAAAAATGAATTAGAATGACTCTTTTTACATCTTACATCACACACAATAACAGTTATGTCATATCACTTAATTTTATTAGACAGGGTTAAGCTTCCCTGATATTTTTATTTGTATAACAAATTGTAAGACTAAAATCTATTCATTTATGAAAGATTTAGAATTCACCTGTCTTTGGAGAAGCTTTCTTAGGTGCCTGAACTGGCTTCTTTGTTACAGGATCAAGTTTTACTACTTCACCATTAGACATAACCTTGATGAAAGCAACTGGTGATAAGCTGTTCATGTGTACTGTTACGTATGGAACTCCGCCTCTCATCTCTACAGTTGTTTCAATTACCTGCCACTCGCCATTTCCAACATAGTGCATTACATATACTGTGTCGCCATGCTTGAGGTCTTTTGCATTGTCAAGAATATGTCCGCCATAGCCGCCTGTTAATGAAAAAGAAATATCAAGCCCGCCTTTTGGGAGCTCGGAAGCTATCCATTTGTTTTGAGTTTCATCATAAACTTTATATTCGTACATTCCAGCGCCCATTACAATAATATCTTTACCTTTTGTATCATATCCGGCTTTCTGTAACTCTGCTGCTAATTTTTCGGAATCATTCAAAACTTCTAAAGCTTCTTTAGCTTCTTTCTGTCCAGGGGTGGTAAGATAACCACTTTCAAGACCTACACCAACAATTTGTTCGTTTTCATCTGAATCACCTAAAATCTCTGCATTAGCGCCTGTTGGGCTGATTGCAGCGAATGCTGTTGTGCTCATACCTAAGCAGAGAACTCCTGCTGCAAGTAAAGCAACCATTTTCTTCATTTTCATATCCAATTTACTCCTTCCTTGTTCTGTTACTTTGTGTGATTATATATTAAAGCTTTCAAAGGCCTTAATATCCTGTTTTATTAAAATTATTCTTCCCATGTAGCGTTTACCAGCCATCTTTCGCTTGGTGAGTCACCAATACAAGTCGAAAGGGTAAGTATTCCTGTATCCTGTGTTACTTCTACATTCATATCTACATTTCCGCTGATAGAACTTCTTAGTTCATCCAGATACGACTGGAAATCTGTGATGTCTGAAAAACTATAATTTCCTAATATATAACGGTCGTCAAATCTCACCGCTGCAAAGATTCTATATCTCCATGCTTTTCCGTCTGGTAAATAGATGTATACATACGGATTATTCTTGAAGAATTCCTCGTCTTCATATTTATGAAGATCAGCAAACATGCTTCCGTTCTTCATGTTATGGCCGTACACTACCGTGACCTGGTCGGAGAAATCTGTCCGGTTATATTTTTCTGTATAAATAGAACCTGGAAGTCCTTCCAATCTTTCTATCGTGTGATTTAAATAATAGGCATCATCTTCAGTTTCACTCTGCAGGATTGGATAATCTATATTGGTTCCTGGTATCCAGATCCATGCATACACGTCTGGATTCACGGCCTTAACAGCATCAAAATCAATCTTCCGGTACATCGGATCATCCGCATCAATTGTTACTTCTACTTTCAAGTCTTCATAACGCTTGACGGTTTCTTCGGGATCAGCTTTCTTCGCCTGTTCAGTGGCGGCTTTTGCCTTTTGGGTTGTGTGTACATATGCGCCTGCGCCTGCTCCTGCCAATATAACTATCGCAAGAATTAATATGACTGTTATCTTAATATTTTTAGAAGATTTTTTCTTCGATCTTTCAAGTCCCTTTCCTTCGTACTCGTCTTTGTATTCATCCTGGTTCATAACTTCATCCTCCATTACTTTATGATTCTTTTACAATATGTTCCTGTTCAAAAGTATTGCTCTTGCTATTTTGAGGGTTTATTTGACGGAACTTCTTCATAGAAATAGCCGATGACTAATTCTTTTAACTGATCTGCATTTACAACATACTCTTCCAATTCGCCTGGCTGTGTTACTTCTCCCGGAACCATTGCCATATCTTCGGTATTAAGCGATACGTCTAACAATTCCGGCACAAGATAAGCAATATCTTCTGTTGTGATATTTGTACACATATTTCCTTGCAGGCTTTGGAATAAAGTAACAGGTAATGTCATATCTGCTTTTACCGCGCCTACCGCTGTTGCGAAATAACTACTCATATACTGTTTTTGACGTTCCAGTCTGCCCATACTGCTTCCAAAGATATTACAATCTCGGTCTCGAATATAATCCAACGCCATATTCCCCTGCAGATGAATAGCATCTCCTGCATGATAAGTTTTTCCTGAGATATTAACATCTTCTAATACTTGTACGTCAACACCGCCAATTGCATCATTCAGTACGGTGATTGCGCTAAGATTAATAGAACAATATCGTTGGATAGGAACTTTATAGAGCAAGTTAGACACAGCTTCTACCATCAATTCACTGCTCATCGTTGCATCGCTGCCATATACATATTGTAATGTAATCTGCTGATTTACTTCTTTTACAAAATGTCCGGACTCATCGACTACTTTTACAGGCACCATGGTGTCCCGAGGGATTGCAAGCATCTTAATCTGCCCACTTTCTACGTTGATACTGACCAGAATCACTGCATCAGCCAGACCTTCATTTCCCTCAGTCTGCATCTCTTCCATAGAGACATCTCTGTCAACTCCCAAACATAAAAAGTTAATTACATCCTCATTGTACTGATATTCTTTGCCGTTATATGTAACGAAAAGACCTTCTTTTTCTTCTTCAGTTTTACCAGCTTTTTCTACCTTTGTTTTTAATTTCTTCTCTCCCTGAGCACGCAAATAAAAGAAGCTTCCCGTTAATCCTGCAACTACGACTATCAAAGCCGTCACTACACATAACACGACCTTCTTCCATCTTTTCATTGATAGGAAT
>CANSLW010000088.1 GCA_947647815.1 uncultured Dorea sp.
TGGCCCATCATTGCGATTGGCACACTCATAATTCCGCCTAACATATTCACGGCAAGCTGCGGAACCGACAACTCTACGCTCATATTAACAAGGGAAGCCATTGCCGTAATATAAGATGAGATTACGATATTACCAATCTCCATCAGAACAGAAGAATCTATCTCCTCCAATTCAAAGAAATCCTCTTTCGTCTTTCCAAGCATTCTCAGTAAGATCTCGTCTGAAAATTCCTTCGTCAGAATAAACAGCATGATACCGCCCAGTTCCCCAGACATCTCGACTAATATAGCCGCAACCACTTCCTCTGGATCTCCTACATTAACCAACGCCTCATTAAAATCTAAAATCTCTACCTTAGGAAGGGACATATTCACCTTCGCATTAAGCATACTGGATAAGGCTGTCGCGGCATTGCCGCCGCCAATACTGCCGATCTCCTTTAGAATATCAATCTCCAGCTCATTCATCTCTTCATATGTTTTTATCCCCATAATTCACCTCTCTATGACCTTAATGTATTAATCGTATTCACCACCTCATCGGAGGTCTGGACCATCTTCAGCGCGTAGGAATACGCTCTCTGCGCCTCAATAATACGGGTAAAATCATCGGAAACACTTGCGCCCGACATCTCTAATGCATGATCCGCTACCTGCGCGCCTGCTATCAGAAATGGCTGTCCGTTCTTCACGGACGGCGCATACTCGTTATTGCCGACACTTAACATTCCGTCCATAATGTTGAAACCGAAAACTCCAATCTGTCCGCTCAGCTCTCCGTCCGTTATCCGAATCGGGTTACGGTTCTGATCCAGAACAAAGTTCCCGTTGTCATTCACCAGATAGAACTCATCTCCACGTTTGGACATACTGAAATGTCCGTTTCTCGTATATGTAATCTCGTTGGTAACCGGACTTCTCATCATAAAAAATCCGGAATCAATGATTGCATAATCGAAATCTCCCTGTGTCGTCACCAGCCCTTTGGGACTGAAATCAGTCTTTGTCTGCTCTACCAGGATTCCTGTCCCCGCCTTCAACGGGGTATCGTCCCCGTTATAGTTATTCAGGTTATAATACATCAGATCCGCAAATACCGGTACCTTTGCCTTATAACCATAGTTATTCACGTTCGCAAGGTTGTTGGCAACCACATTCAGCTTCTGCTGTTCTTCCATCGCCCCTCTTGCCGCAGTGTAAAAAGATGTGTACATATGCCTCTCCTCTCCGTCCTGCCATTGGGTACTTATGCTCCCCCTGACATTCCTCTATTATCAGCCGCTTATATGCTCTACGTTGCAGAACCAAGCGTTACCATCTTCGCCTCCAATTGATCATAAATCTTAAGAAGCTGTGCCGAGCTCTGCAGAATCCGCTGGCTGCTAATCATACGCGTCATTTCCTCCGCCATAGAGACGTTAGAGTCCTCCAGATATCTCTGTGTAACCGTCGTTCCTCTATCTGCCGCCTGTGGCTGCGCGTTTGCCCGAAATACGCTTCCGCTAATCTTAGTCAGCTGGCCGTAATCCGCAAAATCCACAATTTGCAGTGTTCCAAAAAACTGATTGCCATCCTCGCTGATAATATTCCCTTGCTTATCGATTATGATGTTATCCGTTGTCAAACGAATCGCTCCATTCGTTCCCTGCACCCTGCCGACTCCCGGCATAGTCAGGTAGCCTTCGTTATCCAGATTAAAGGAGCCGTCCCTTGTATATACAGGACCTTCGCCGGTATCGATTACGAAGAAACCGTTGCCAGTCAGTCCCACATCCAGCGCATCACCAGTCTCTCGGATGCCCCCTTCTGTATAGTCCGTTACCCTCTCGTCCGCGATATTCATCCGGGACACCGTACCGACTGCAGTCTTGCCGTCTCTGTCATACCGGTAGAGCATCTCATCCCGGAAGGTACTTTGCATAATTCTGTCCATCTTATATCCCGGAGTGGATACGTTCGTCATATTATTACTGATGACGTTCAGATTGCGGTTCTGTGTGATCATATTAGAAGTTAGATCATAATACCCTTGAAACATTCCTGCTCTCCTTTTCTTCGTTGAATCTCTCCATGTGTTTCCTTAGTTTCTTTATTGCATTCGTATGAATCTGAGAGACGCGCGGCTCGCTGACGCTCAGTACGTCCGCAATCTGTCTCATATTCAATTCATCTATATAATACAGCGAAATCACAAGCTGCTCATTCTCCTTGAGCGTGCCGACTCCTTCCGCCAAAACCTGTGTAAGCTCTTTCTTTAAAAACTTACTCTCAGGCTGTTCACTCTTATCCCCCTGAGGCAGTGTCACACCAACTTCATTCCCCTGCGCCTCCGCTAACACCATATCCAACGAAAGAATGTTGAACAGAGATGCTTTGCGCATGGTTTCCTGATATTTTTCAGGAGTAATGTTCAGATAATCCGTCACTTCCTGCACAGAAGGATAGTACCCAAGTTTATTATATAACGTTGTGACCGCTTCTTCAATATCTCTTGTGCTCTTTCTTGTACTTCTTGGCACCCAATCTTGCTTTCTTGCGAGATCTATAATCATTCCTTTGATTCTCTTGGAAATAAATGTCTCGAATTTAACATTCTTATCCATATCAAACTTATCAATGGAAGACATGATTGCAATAACACCTTCACTGATAATATCGTCTACCTGGGAAAAACTCATATAGATATCCCGCATCTGAAGCGCAATACTCTTCACAAGATAGATATAGCGCATGACGATCTCCTGCTTAACTTCCAGGCTGCCAGTCTCTTTATACAGTTTTAAAAGCTCTTCGTTCGTCTTATCCTTATACCGTTCCTGTGTATTCATACTGCACTCCGTTAAATTTCGTTACATCGTAATATTACCTACTGCCTGTATCTGGATATTGTTGCTAATCTCGTTAAACGATAACACATACACGTCTGGGAAGAACTGCTCGATTAACCGATAGACATGGATTCTTACTACCTGACTGGTCAGGATAATCGGCGCCTGCCCAAGCTCCTGAAACTTTTTCACTTCATCGGACATCTGCGTAATCACATTCTGCATTACCTCCGGACTCAAGGCCAGATATACGCCATGGTCACCGTTTGTTAAGCTGGTAATGATATTTTTCTCCAGCTCCGCATCCAACGTCACAACTCTCATACTGTTGCCTTCGCAGAATCTTCTGGTGATCGTACGTTTCAGGGCAACACGGATATTCTCCGTAATAGAATCCAGATCCCTTACCGTCATGGAGGAATCCACAATGGTCTCCATGATTGTCTCCATATCCTTAATTGGAATACCTTCCTTTAATAGATTCGTCAGAATCTTCTGGAAGTTACCATAAGAAATCAGATTCGGGATTAACTCATCCACAAGCTCTGGCGACTGCTTCTTCATATTGTCAATCAGACGCACGACTTCCTGACGATTCAGCAGCTCATGGGCATGTTTCTTCACAGTCTCTGACAAGTGTGTCAGCATAACAGATAGCGGGTCGATAACTGTGTATCCATAGATTTCAGCCATCTCTTTCTTATCAATAGTAATCCATTTACTAGGAATACCATATGCCGGCTCGATAGTATCTATTCCATCGATCTCTTTCTCAAGATTCGGCGGCTCTAAGGCAAGATAGTAGTCTACTAGGATCTCTCCTTTGGCGACTTCCTCTCCCTTAATCTTTATAACATACTGATTCGTATTCAGACTGGAGCTGTCACGCAGTCTAATGGACGGAATGACAAGTCCCATCTCCTGTGCATATTGGCGTCGGAAGATAACAATACGATCGATCATTCTTCCGCCGCTTGCCTCGTCTACGAGAGGAATCAGACTGTATCCAAACTCCATCTCGATTGGCTCAACGGTAATCAGTGAATATACGCTGTTGATATCTTTGAAATTCTCTTCGTCCTCCATCATCTGCATTGGATCGGCTTCCGGAATACCCGAACCGCCTCCCATTGCCATCGCCCCCTGCTCAGGAAGAGCAGCAAACCCCTCCATACGGCGGAGAAGATAAAAACCGCCCAGCATCATCACAAGTGAAATCAATGCAAGCTGAAGCTTCGGCATGCCTGGAACTGCAATCAGAATGGCAAGAACACCGCCGGCAATCATGATCGACTTCGGCTGCGCGGAGAACTGTCTTGTCACATCAATATTCAAACTATCTTCTGCAACTGCACGTGTTACAATCATACCAGTTGCCGTAGAAATCAAAAGGGCAGGAATCTGGGATACAAGGCCGTCTCCTATGGTTGCAATGGAATATACCTGCAGCACTTCCGTAAATCCCATACCGCCCTGTACCATACCGATGATACAGCCGCCTAAGAAATTGACTGCCGTGATAATCAGGGACATGGTTGCATCTCCCTTAACAATCTTCGTAGCACCATCCATGGAGCCGTAGAAATCCGCTTCCTTTTGGATCTTGTAACGTCTTTCCTTTGCCTCGTCCTCTGTACAGAGTCCGCTTCCCAAGTCTGCGTCAATCGCCATCTGTTTACCAGGCATAGCGTCCAACGTAAATCTTGCCGCTACCTCAGCGACACGTTCCGCACCCTTGGTAATAACAAGGAACTGTACTAATACGATAATCAGGAAGATAACAACTCCGACAACAACATTTCCCTGAAGAACGAAATCTCCCATGGACTTAATTACCTGTCCTGCTGTACCGGAATTGCTCAAAATACTTCTTGTTGAAGAAATGTTAATTCCGATACGGTATAAGGTTGTAATCAGAAGCAGCGACGGGAAGATAGAGAACTCCAGCGCCTCTTTGATATTCATACTGATCAGAAGAATAATCAGCGACACAGCTATATTCAAAATAATCATGACGTCCAGAAAAAATGGACTCAGCGGTATAATCAGAAGCAGTACAATCATAACTACAATCAATGATACCGCATTATTTAATATATTTTTCATTCTCTACACCAACTTTTTATTCATTCGGAATACCTCAACCAATATCTCTGCTACTACTCCGTAATATTCTGCCGGAATCTGGCCTCCAAGCGGAGTCGAAGCATAAATTCCTCTTGCAAGAGGTTTATTCTCAATTACCGTGACCTTGCTGTTCTCTGCAATCTCTACAATTTTAAGCGCGATATAATCCTGCCCCTTTGCAACGACGACAGGCGCATTGTCATGGTCAATGTCATACCGGAGGGCTACTGCAAAATGCGTAGGGTTACGAATAACGACATCGGCGTCTGGAACCGCCTGCATCATTCTGCTCCTGGCCATACTCTGCTGGAGACTCTTAATCTTCCCCTTAACTTTTGGATCTCCCTCCATCTGTTTATACTCTTCCTTGACCTCTTCCTTGGACATCTTCATATCTTTTTCATATTTCCAGCGCTGGAAGAAAAAATCGAAACCTGCAATGGCAGCGAAGATCATTCCAATCCGCAAAACCATGCTTATAATCTCCTTCAGCACATAGACGGCGGCCGAAATTGGATTTACATCCATCATTTGTGCAATCACCACAAGCTCATCTTTTAAAATATCGTACAAGACCACCGCCAAAATCGTAATTTTAAGGAGCGCCTTTAACAATTCTATAAGCTGCCGAGTGGAAAACAAATTCTTAATTCCCTTAAGAGGATTCAGTTTGCCAAGGTTAAACTTAAGCGGCTCCCTTGTAAAAAGGAACCTGGTCTGTATTCCTGTACCAAGCACCCCTATTGCCAGGCCGATTACCCCCAGCGGAAAAATACACCATGCTGCGGTCTCCACCGCTTTCATGCCTACAAGCTGCAGATTCGCCATGGATAACTCATTAATATCTGCCACTGAGGACACTTGAAAAAGCATAATATCCTTAAGCCTCCGGTAAATCCCCGGAAATAACATCTGTAAACAATAGAAACACCCTACAAGCGAAGCGACCGAGATAACGTCCTTACTGGTAGGAACATTACCTTTCTTTCGTTGGTCCCTTCGCTTCTTAGGTGTGGCTTTTTCGGTTTTTTCATCTGACGCCAAAGGTGTTCACTTCCTTTTATAAGAATGTCAGTATACCCTGGACCGTCTTCATCATAGTCGTCATAATCTTCTCGATGAACTCACCTGCAGGCGCATACAGAAGCGCCAGAAGGCCCAGGCCGACAATTAATTTCATCTGAATATTAATCACAAATATACTAATCTGCGGCACTACTTTATTTAGAATCCCTACTCCTATCTCTACAAGGAACTCCGCGGCAATCATGGGCAGAGCAAAACTAATTCCCATGTTCACACATTCCAGGAAAATATCAATTATCTTCAACGCAAGTCCCTGAGTAAATACAATCCCGCCATACGGGACAATCTCCGCCGAAGTCAATAAAATCTTCATCAGCGCAAGATGCCCATCTACTGCAAAAAATAACATAATCAACCATGCCTGATACACACTGCCTGTAACCGGCATCTGTGCATTACTCTGCGGATCATACACTGTAGCCATTGATAATCCAATCTGATAGTCTATAATGTAGCCTGCAAAACTAACAATAAAAAAAAACAAGTGCATGACATATCCTATCACATATCCTGCCGCAAATTCTTTGATTAGAAGAAAGCCAAACTCAATCGTACTCGCAATCTCTACCGCCTCTTCCATTGAAGCGGAATATACCATCATTGTCAGGATGAAGATAAATCCTCCCTTCACCCTTGCCGGTATGTTATTTCTTCCTAATATCGGATTCATTAAGACAAACCCTGACATCCGCATCAGAATCAGCGAAAACAAGGTAAGCTGTGCGGTATTATCTATCGACATGTCATCACTCCTTGTATCATCCTTGTATCATTCGGAAGATTTTTGTCGTAAATTCCTGTAGTGACTCTAACATGGAACTGCCGGCAAATACAAGTATGACACCTATTACCAATAATTTCGGCACAAACGTAATCGTCTGTTCATGAATCTGCGTCGCTGCCTGTATGATGGAAATCAAAATACCTACCAACATACTGATCACCAGAAGCGGACCTGCCAGTTGGATAATCAGTATGAAAACCTCATACATCAGATCCGCCACTTCTCCATTCGTCATCTATATACCCCTTCCCGTCATCGGAAACTATTGACAATTGTGGAAAACAGAAGTTCCCATCCATTTACAGTTACGAATAACAGTAATTTGAATGGCATTGAGATCATCGCTGGAGGAAGCATCATCATACCCATGGACATGAGTGTAGACGATACTACAATATCTATCAGCAGAAATGGAATATATAACAAGAAGCCTGCTGTAAACCCACGTTCCAATTCGCTTGTCATAAAAGAGGGTATTACGACCGTCATCGGAAGGTCCAGTTCATTCTCCACTTCCTCCGCCCCTGACATTTCTATAAACAAATTGAGAGTATCCTTCTTTGTATTCGTCAGCATAAATTCTTTCAGCGGAACCTGTGCCCGGGCAATAGCCTCTTCCTGCGAAATTTCCTGGTTTTTGTATGGTGTATAAGCCTCTGTATTGATCTGCTTAATAACAGGATCCATGATAAATAAAGTTAAGAAGACTGCAATTCCAATCAATACCATATTGGGCGGCGTCTGCTGAACACCCATTGCATTTCTCAAAAAAGAGAGGATAATTACGGTTCTTACAAAAGAGGTCACCATGATCAAAAGAGAGGGCAGAAGTGATATGACCGTCAGCATCAGAAGAATATCCAATGTAGGAACCTGATTGCCATTCACATTAATTAATGAGTCGTACACTAATTTCTACCTCCTCTTTTCGTTATGTCCCCCAGTTTATCCATCATTGTCTTGAAGTCCGGTATCTTCCCTGCGCCTTCTTCTTCGTCCGGCTCTAAGGGAAACAGATCATCATCCAAAATCTCGGACAAGAGACTAATCTGGCCTGACGTGACGCCAACGAGCAGATATTTCCCACCCACCTGCATAATCGCTACGTGTCTGTCCTGGCCAAGCGTAACCTGGTCTATCAGGCGCATATAACGGGAACTGCCGCTTCTGCCCAGACCTTTACCTATGTATTTGCTGGCCAGATAACTCAGATATATAATCACTATTACCGCAACAAAGGTGGCAATCACTCTCCACATATCTTTCCTTCCTTACTCGTTTAATGCTGCTCCAACGCAATCAGATTCACTTTCATGATCTCTGTGATTCTTATTCCAAAGTTGTCTTCTACAACTACAACATCACCCTTCGCAATACACTGGCCGTTGACATATAAGTCTACCTGCTCGCCTGCCAGTTTGTCCAGAACAACCAAGGAACCTTTGGTGAAGTCTAAGATGTCCTTCACAAGCTTTTTCGTCCTTCCAATCTCAACAGAGACTTCTAATGGGACGCTCATGATCAGTTCCATGTTCTCTTCCTGCTCACCTTCTAATACAATGCCATTATCTGCTTTCAGACTGGGCTGCATCGGCGGCTGGACATGAATCATCTTAGGTTCTGGCGGCGCTGCTACTGGCTTAGGAGCATTATTCTGCTCCTGCATCTGCTGTTGCATCTGCTGCATCTGCTGCATCATCTGTTGCATCATCTGCATCTGCATCATGGAGACATCCGGACTTACCATCGGCTGGGCCGCTCCCTGCATCATTGGCATCATTGCCGGCTGGGCCTGTGCTCCCGCCATCGGCTCTGCCGTAGGCGCTGGCGCCGGTGCTGGTGGCGCTGGCGGTGTTGGTACCGGTGCTGGCGTTGGTTCTGGCACAGCTGCTGGTGTTGGCGTTGGCGCCGGCTCTGGTGTTGGCGCCGGTTCGGGATCTCCACCCATCATACCTGCGAGCATCCGCTCGATATCCTCCTGTGACATCTTGCCACCGGAAGCCTCTGTCGCCGGCTCACTTGCTGCCGGTGCCGGTTCTGGTGTCGGCGCCGGTTCGGGCGCTGACGCCGGCTGAGGTTCGCTTACCTGTCCGCCGGGAACATAAGGAATGATATCTTCTGGCGGGAGGAAGCCTTCAACCAACCCCTTTGCCAATGCGATCGGCATTACGTTGAAAAATTCACTCTCTAATTTATCTGCAATTTTCAAAGTGAATCCGATCAAAACCTTCGGCTCATCATCCACAAAATATTTATCTATAAACTGCTGTTCATTCTCTACCTCGAATGAAACCGGTGTAGAGATATCTACTACTCTTCCCAAGAATTCAGACAACGCTGTCGCAGATGCCCCCATCATCTGGTTCATGACCTCGCAGACCGCGCTAATGTTAATCTCGTCTAATTCAAAATCTTCATCAGCAATCTCCATCCCCATGGCCATCTCAACAATTACTTTAATATCATGCCTCTTTAGAAGCATAACATTCTGGCCTTCCAAGCCAGCAACATAAGTAATCTCGACACAGACTGCAGGATCAACCCTGTCTAATTCGAATTCTTCTTTATTCACGACGTTGACAATAGGCGTTGTTATATCTACCCTTGCACTCAGCATCGTGGAAACGGCTGTCGCAGACGCACCAAGACTGATATTAAGTATCTCACCTATCGCGTCTATTTCCAGTTTACTAAAGCAATCTGAATTCATATTAACCCTTCTCTCCTTCCGGGAAAATCACCCCTTTTTCTATTTGCCGATATCTAACGCTTTCTGCGCCATCAGCTTCATGGCATTAAAGGCCGTTATATTCGCCTCATAGGCTCTCGTTGCAGACATACCGTCTATTGTTTCTTTTACAAGATCTACGTTCGGCATCATAACATAGCCTTCCTCATTCGCATCCGGGTGATCCGGATTATAGACAGGATTCAGGTCTCTCTGATCTTCCACAATCTCCGTCACCTTAACTCCGCCTTTAGAAGCCGTCCGGTTCAGGAGGTTATTGAATTTGGTACGGAAAGAGGTAGCTGGAACCTCCTGCAAGACAACCATCTTCCGACGGTAGGTTCCTCCGCTGGCAGTCCTAGTCGTCTCGGCATTGGATATATTCTCTGCCGCAATGTCAAGCCGCTGCCTCTCCGCAGTCATCCCTGATGCACTTATATCAAATGAACTCAAAAAAGACATATTAACCTCCTTAAATTAGCCGAGGATTTTCTTTACCGTTGATAATACACGCTCCGGCTTAAATGGCTTTACAATAAAATCTTTCGCTCCTGACTTAATGGAATCCATAACCATCGTCTCCTGTCCCATGGCAGAACACATAACGACTGTCGCTCCAGGGTCCATTGCCTTAATTTCCTTTAATGTCTCCAAACCATCCTTGTTCGGCATGGTAATATCCATGAATACAAGATCCGGTTTCTCAGCAGTATAAGCCTCTACCGCCTTTACGCCATCCTCCGCTTCAATAAGATCCGTATACCCTGCCTGTGACAGCGTATTTTTCAACATCATTCTCATAAACGCCGCATCATCCACTAATAAAATCTTTGCCATTTCTTTTACCTCACTTTTGTTAATGTTATTGTTATCATTATAATTTATTTACTCAGATAATTCCTTGGATTTATCTGGTAGTTATACTGCCACGTCTTCCCCCGCCTCTTCAAGCATCTTGTTCGGCTCGATCAGACGATCTTCAATCTTGACTGCCACATTCTTATTATGTACGCCAAGCTGACCATTGAACCACGGCTGGCCTTCGATATAGAGAGAAATCAGGGAATCCTGCGGTTTATTCAGGTCGATAACATCTCCTACATGAAGATTATATACATCATCCAGGTTCAGTTTTGCTATGCCAAGCTGTGCCATAATATCCATCTTGGACTCTCTGATATTCTCCATAATATCCTCTCTGGTATTGCGAAGATGTGCTGCATCACTCTTCTTCGCCAGATGCTTCGTCTTATCAATGATCTCAAACATGTTGCTCAGAAGCGTACCTGGCATACAGATATTCATACTTCCGTCGATTCCTCCAAGAGAAATGTGCAGCATAATGATTACAACGGTCTCATCCACACTGATCCCTTGGAACATGCTGGGGTTCTCCTCCACCCGTTCAAATTCGACGTCCAGATTAATGTAACCTGCCCAAACATCTTTGGTAATCATGACCAAATACTTGATAATCTTCGCATATAGAGCTAACTCAATATCCGTATAGGTATAGGACATATCTACCGACATATCCATTCCCGTCCCTCCAAGCATACGGTCAATCATCGACGCCATTAGCATCGGGCTGATGTGCATCAGCATAGGAGGATTACTTGAACGGTCGGGCAAATCTATATTGGCAATCGTGAGTACGTCCGACTCATTCAGCGCATTCCCAAATTCATAATATCGCTGTTCCTCAACCCCCATAACCTCAACTTCACTGGCAGCCCGGAACAGACCGTTGATCTGTGAAGCAGCAATCCTGGAGTAGTTATCGTAGATACTGCTGAGCATCTTCAGCTTATCCTTCGTATACTTCTTCGGACTGAAGAAGTCATACTTCTTATACTCCTTCTCCTTCACGACCTCCTTCTTTTCCTCTACCACCTCATCCGCACCGGAATTCTGCATGGAATTCAGCAATGCGTCTATCTGACTTTGCGATAATACATCTGCCATCCTAAACTCCCACTTTCCTTACTTTACTCGGTTGTTCTGTTCATCATCTCATAGTATTCTTCCAGAGAATGCTCTACTGCGTCAGACTTGGTGATCAAAAGCTCAACTCTCCGGTTTTTTGCCCGGTTCTCCGGCGTATCAAATGGTGCGACAGGCCGAAATTGTCCGTATCCCATCGGAACAATTTTGTCTGGCGTCACTTCCGTACGCTGTTGGATGAATGCCGCAACCCTTGCCGCTCTCTCCGATGAGAGAACTCTGTCGTTCTCCGGATTATTGGGAATCACCGGATCTGCCTGCGTCGTATGCCCTAGCACCTGAATCTCCTTCACAGAGTCTTTGACTCCTGAGATTATTGACGCAAACTGCGCCAGCACATCCATTCCTTCCTGCTTAATCACAGAACTATCTCCGTCAAAGAATACATTATCCTGAAATGTGATAAAAGTGTAACCGTCCCCTTTAAACAGCTCTACTTCACTGTTCAAATTCGCTTCATCAACTGCGGCTTTCAGACTCTCATATAATTCATCAAAAGCCTCTGCATCCACGGCTCCCGACACATCGTTGGGCGCGCCCGGATCTGTCTCGTCCGCAATCTGGGACAATTCTTCTGCCTCTGGATTGAAGCTCTTGACAATCATAATCCATTTCGTCTGATCCAATGTAGAGATGGAGTATAATAATACGAAGAAACATAACAGCAGAGTTACCAGGTCTCCATAGGTGTCCATCCAGTTGGCGCCGCCACCGCCGCCGCCTTTGTTCCTCTTCTTCATAGCTCCCTCCTGTTATTCTTCTGCCTTCTTCTTCGAAGCAATCGCATCCGGATCCAAAAGTTTCTGACGCTGCTTCTGGGATACGAATGTAACCAGCTTCTCACGCAGGAATTTCGGATTATCTCCTGCCTGTATCGCGAGGATTCCCTCAATCATAATCTGCTTATACAGTAATTCTTCATCATTCCTTACTCTCAGTTTCTTAGCAATCGGCGAGAATATCATGTGGGCAAGTACACAGCCGTAGAACGTCGTAATCAGCGCGGTTCCCATGGCAGGACCGATGTCCCCCGCGCCGCCTTCGTCCAGATTCATACCCTTCAGCATGTTGACCAGTCCGACCAGCGTACCGATCATACCGAAGGCCGGGGCCTTCGCATCAAGAGTATCATAAATTCCGATACAATCCTCATGCCTCGTAAGCATGGCCTCCACATCGCTCTCCAAAAGTGTACGAACTTCTTCCGGTTCTGTGGCGTCTACAATCAGCATAATACCCTGCTTGAAAAACATATCGTCAAGCTCGTTCGCTTTCTCTTCCAATGCCAGAAGACCATTCTGTCTGGCAAGCTGAGCCATCTCGACCAATATATCAATCAATTCACCAATGTTATACTTTTTCCCCTGGAACAGCATCTTCGTATGCTTGGGAAGGGTCAAAAGCATATTAAACGGGTAACTTGCAATTCCCGCTGCAATCGTTCCTCCAACAACAATCGCAATACTGGCGGGATCCCAGAAATTCCCAAGTTTTGCCGGACCGATACCTACGAATATGATCAGTACCGCTCCGATAACCACACCTAAAATACTAGTTATATCCACTTATCTTCACCACCCTATT
>CANSLW010000089.1 GCA_947647815.1 uncultured Dorea sp.
TCGTAAGCATTTAGTAATATCTTAGCATTATATAGAAAAAACATATGTGAATATTATCTCTCTAATACTCACATATGTTTTTTCTATATAATGCTAAGATATTACTAAATGCTTACGAAAAATGTAGAAAATTGCGATATCTTTTACTATATTCCGACAGCAAAATCCTGTACAATAGATACAGAATAATAAAAGGGGAGAATTAGAAGGATGCGTGAAAAGGAATTATCAATTTGTATATGGATTCATCATATAGCAACATTTATCGGAATATCAGAGGGACTCTATTACCTGTTGGCAGGAAAGCAGGGCTTTATTAGGAGTTGCGGTGTGTTTCTTTTAACAGCATTCCAGTCTCTGGCAGGATTTAAGATACTGGTTGATTTAAGGAATGGACAGTCTAGACTGGCAGACAGTTATAGGAATCTGGAGAAGGTAGACAGTTTCAAAAGGCAAAAAAGAGGAATTTTGTGGGGACTGGCTGTTTCATCATCCTTTTTTAAGATATTTCCGGTACATATATTAGGGCATTCATAGGCTTACTCATGCAACGAGTCAAATGAATACATGCACATAGATATTTGATTTTTTGCATAATCTGTCTGTGTATTGCATAGATTACTATAAATTCCATGAATGGCGTTTCTATGAGAAAGAAAAGACAGACGCAGTGGCAGGATGAAGAAAGTCATTCTTTCAGAAATAAAATTGCAGAATTATCGGAATTGCCCAAAGATGTTGCACTGGGTATGCCTGTATTGACAGTCACCGGGCAGATGGAGCTTTGTCTGGAGAATTACAGGGGAATTATCGAATATACAGACTCTCTGGTGCGTATTCAGACTAAGACCGGACAAATCCGCATTAACGGACAGCAGTTACAGGTTGTTTATTATACTAGTGATGAGATGAAGGTTACCGGACGAATTCAGTCTATTGAATATCAGCATTAAGAGGAGGTACAACATTGCTGTTAAAGATCATCCGATACATGAAAGGATATATCCGCATTCGGATTACAGGATACTCTACGGAAAGATTCCTGAATGCATGCAGCCACAGAGGAATCATCTTATGGGGACTGAAGCCTGCAGGCCGGGCTTATGAGACGAATATCTCGATAGGAGGTTTTCGAAAGTTAAAACCAATCATCAGGAAGACAGGAACAAAAGTGAGCATTGTAGAGCGGTTCGGTCTTCCTTTTTTATTACATAAATATCGTAAACGTAAGTTATTCTTTGCCGGGGCTTTTCTGGCTGTGGCATTAGTTTTCCTCATGTCAAAATATATCTGGAATATTGATATAACCGGCAATCTGTCATATACGGACGAGACCCTGCTTCGTTTCCTTAAGACTTGTGATGTAGAAAATGGAATGCCGGTTTCGGAAGTGGACTGTGGAAGAATCGTGAAAGATATTCGGAAAGAATATGATGATATCATATGGGTATCAGCATCTATACGGGGAACCAGATTGATTATCCAGGTGAAAGAGAATGAAGATACGATTCAGGATGTAGATGAGACAATTTTGTCAGAAGATGATAATAAAGAACAAGAAGCAGGTGAGCAGCAACAAACAACAGGAGATCAGGAGCAGTCAGAGCAGCCAACAGATATCATAGCAGATCAAGATTGTGTAATTACAAAACTGGTTCCACGTAAGGGAATTCCTATGGTTATGGAAGGCGCTGAGGTGAAGAAAGGAGATATACTGGTATCAGGGCAGGTTCCGGTCATAGATGATGCCGGTACTGTGATTGCTTATCAATATCATGAATCAGATGCTGATATCCAGGGGCGTACAGTAATAGAATATCAGGATGAGATGGATCTTAGTTACGAAGAAAAAAGTTATATTTTTCTTGAAAAGGAACGAGAGCCTATAGAAAAAGGAGAATTTTTTCTTAAAATAGGAGCGTATGATTTTAGACTTGGAAGTATTAAAAATCAGTATGAATCCTGGGAAATGTATGGTTTTGAGAAGCAATTGTGTATTGGGGAAAATTTTTATCTGCCTGTATCTTATGGAAAAAGGACAGTAAGACCTTATAAGCCTGAAAACCAAAAATATGATAAAAAAGAGTTCCAACAGAAGCTGAGTAGAAAATTTCAACGTTATTGTGATGATTTGAAGAAAAAAGGGGTAGAAATTATTGAGAATGATGTTAAAATATACACAGGGTCTCAAAAAGCCGAGGCGAAAGGACGTCTTACGGTTCTTATGCCAATCGGCACGCAGGCCGAGTCTCAGCTGCTGGAGATTCCGGTAACTGAAGAACAAGATGAGACAGGAGAATAACGGATGGGATTAATGGAAGCAGTCATGGATATACCGGCTGAACATGAAAGTAACGTGTTTGGCCAGTTTGATGCTTATGCTAAAAAGATAGAACGTACCCTTCATGTAACTTTGATTGCCAGAGGAGAGAGCATGAAGATAATGGGTGAAGCGGTGAATGTAGAGAAAGCAAAGAAAGTTCTGGAACAATTAGTGGAGCTTTCACGCAGAGGTAATACGATTCAGGAGCAGAATGTAGATTATACGCTTGCCCTTGTAATGGAAAACAGCAAAGAGAGTGTTCTGGAGATAGATTCTGATATTATCTGCCATACACTGCAAGGAAAGCCAATCAAGCCTAAGACCATAGGACAGAAAAAATATGTAGACGCTATGCGGAAGAAGATGATTGTATTCGGGCTTGGCCCTGCTGGAACCGGAAAGACATATCTTGCCATGGCAATGGCGATCACGGCATTTCGGAATAACGAAGTGGGAAGGATTATCTTAACAAGGCCTGCCATAGAAGCCGGAGAAAAGTTAGGATTTCTTCCAGGAGACCTGCAAAGTAAGATCGATCCTTATCTCCGCCCATTGTATGATGCGTTATATCAGATTATGGGAGCAGAAAGTTTCCTTAAGAATTCAGAAAAAGGACTGATTGAAGTGGCGCCTCTTGCCTATATGAGAGGACGGACATTAGACAATGCATTTATTATACTGGATGAAGCACAGAATACGACTCCGGCACAGATGAAGATGTTTCTGACGAGAATTGGATTTGGCTCTAAAGTGGCAGTTACAGGTGATATAACGCAGAAAGACCTTGCTCCAGGGCAGGTATCCGGACTTGATATCGCAATTTCTGTCTTAAAAAATATAGATGATATTGGTATCTGCAGTCTGACAAGCAAAGATGTAGTGCGTCATCCTCTGGTTCAAAAAATTGTGAAAGCATATGAAGAATATGAAAACCGGAATATGGGCAGGAATAGAGAGAAGAACAAGAGGAGGAAAAGATGACACTTTATTTTGAAGAAGAAGGTGAATTGACATTACCACTTGAATGTCGTAAGATTGCAGAAGAAGTCATTGAGACGGCGCTTGATTTGACAGGCTGTCCTTACGAAGCAGAAGTGAACCTTCTGCTTACAATGGATGCTCAGATTCAAGAGATGAATGCGGAATTTCGAGGAATTGATCGGGCAACAGATGTGCTTTCTTTTCCTATGATTGAGTATCCTGCGCCAGGAGAATTCAACTTTTTGGAAGAAAGGGAAGATTGTTTTGACCCGGAATCTGGAGAATTGTCTCTGGGAGATATTGTGATTTCCAAGGAAAAGGTTGTAGCACAGGCAAGGGAATATGGACATTCTGTGTTGAGGGAGTATGCTTTTTTGATTGTGCATTCTATACTGCACTTGACGGGCTATGACCACATGGATGACATGGAACGTCATGAGATGGAAGTAAAACAGGATGATATTATGAAATGTCTGAATATTTTGCGATAATAATATACGATAAGATGGAGTAATATATGGCGAAACAACGAAAAAAAAGAGATAAGAATTTCCTGCTTCAGGGTTCTATTCTTGCAATCGCAGGAGTCATTACGAAGATTATCGGGGTTGTCTATAGAATCCCGCTTACGAATATTGTGGGTTCTGAAGGGATGGGCTACTATAGCGTGGCATTTTCAATCTATACTATTGCACTGATGCTTACATCATATAGTCTCCCTCTTGCAGTATCCAAACTAGTGTCTGCCCGGGTAGCTGTAGGACAGTACAAGAATGCTTATAAAGTATTCCGGTGTGCAATGATGTTTGCAATTATTGCAGGCGGAGTGGTTGCACTAATGATTTTTCTTGGCGCTGACTTTATCGCTGCTACGGTAATGCAGATGGACTTAAGTGTGTATGCGCTCCGGGTTCTTGCCCCTTGTATCTTTATTGTTGCCGTGCTGGGAGTTCTAAGAGGATTTTTCCAGGGAAATGGTTCTATGATGCCTACTGCATTGTCCCAGGTTTTAGAACAGATTGTCAATGCTGTTGCTTCCATAGCGGGAGCATTTGTACTGCTAAAAGTCGGAAAAGGGCTGGCTGAAACCCGGGGAGATGCTTCTTATGGCCCGGCGTATGCCGCAGCCGGAGGAACGGTGGGAACTGTTGCCGGAGCTGCATTTGCCCTTCTTACGGTGATATTTGTCTTTTTTGTATATCAGAGAGTATTTAAGAAAAAGATGCGCAGAGATAGAAGCCGGAAGAGAGAAAGTTACCGTAGAATTTATAAGATACTCTTTTTGACAATTGCGCCTGTTATATTAAGTGCAACGGTTTACAATGTCAGTGATTTTCTGGATACGGCAATATTCAATAATATAATGGCGGCGCAAGGATACAAGAAGACTGAATATGCCAGTTTTATGGGGATTTTTAATAGTCAGTATAATACGCTGGTGAACGTGCCCTTATCTGTGTCAAGCGCACTGGCAGCTTCACTGATTCCAAGCCTTGTTACAACTGTACAGACAGGAAGCCGCAAGCAGGTACATAATAAGATCACAACTGTGACCAGATTTAATATGATGATTGCCATCCCATGTGCCGTAGGTTTTTTGATTCTGGCAAAACCGATTATGGATTTGTTGTTTTATGCGGAAGATAACAGAATGGCGGCATTGATGCTTCAGCTGGGAGCAATATCGGTTGTATTTTTCTGTCTGTCTACCGTAACAAATTCAGTATTACAAGGTTTGGATGATATGATGACACCAGTAAAGAATGCGGCGATTTCACTTTTAATTCATACATTGTCTTTGTTTTTGATGTTGGTTGTCTTCAAATGGAATATTTATGCAGTTGTAATCAGTAAGATTGTATTCTCAGGTGCTATCTGTATCTTGAATGCTCATGCATTGCGGGAAAGAATTGGTTATGTACAAGAACGGAAGCAGACTTTTGTAATCCCTGTCTTTGCCTCTGGAATTATGGGCGCTGTGACGGTAGTGGTTCATCTGATCTTCGAATTATTTGCAGGAGCAAAGATTGCTACGGTAATCTCATTATTTGCAGCGGTGTTCGTATATGGAGCAGCTCTGGTTCTGCTTGGCGGTGTAACAGAAGAAGAGATGCATGATATGCCTAAAGGCAGGACACTGGTATCCATATGTCGGAAACTGCATTTGTTTAGAGATTGAATTATGTATAAATAAGCGGAAAAATACCGATACTGTACTAAAAAAGGAGTTGCCCTTATGAGAATGAAGTATGGTATCGGTTTTTTTGCGGTTATGATTATCTCACTGATGCTGATTACTGGCGCATACCAGTTGAGTTTCCAGAGAGCGAAAGAACGTGCAGAAGTGAAGGTTGCAGAGGAAACAAATCCTCAGGAACATACGGTTACAGCACAGATAAAAGAACCGTCAACAGTTGCGGCGGACGGACAGGCATTAAAAGAAGACTGCTATTATCTGATGGAAGTAAACGGGTATGTGGTTGTATATCTGAGCGATAAGAAAACGCCCTATGAGTATACAGATATCAAGTGTGACGGGCTGCCGTCAGAGATGCAGGAAGAGATCCGGAACGGGAAATATATGGAAGACGCCAAGGCATTGTATGGATTTTTGGAAAATTACTCCAGTTGATTTTGAGATTATTTCTGCCTGTGTACTGATAAAATTATACAGGCAGAAATAATCCAAGATGCGGATGTCTGGCTGCAGATATCTGTGGTATGGTGTTAAGTAAAATACAGGTAGACTTCCTGGCAAAGATAGTGTAAGATAAAGAAAGTGATTTTGAAGATGATTTTGAAAATAGATTCAGGGAAAACAAAGTGAGAAAATAGATATTTTACAGGAGGTATGACTGGTTATGAATGAACAGAAGATTGCGAGGATTAATGAACTGTACCATAAATCAAAGGCAGAGGGACTTACAGAAGACGAGCAGAAGGAGCAGCAGATTCTAAGAAGGGAATATATTGATTCGTTCCGGCAGAATCTGCGCAGCCAGCTGGATCAGATATCGATTCAGGAAGCAGACGGCAGCATTACGAATCTGGGTGAGAAATTTGGAAACAAAAAAGGAAATTAGACAGAAGATCCGCCGAATGAGGCAAGCATTAGATGAAAGTGTATGGCTGAAAATGTGCGAGGATATTTCCAGGGCAGTGCTGTCTCACCCGTGGTTTCTTCAGGAGAAGAATATCTATACATATATTGATTATAATCGTGAAGTGGAGACGAAAAAGATCATAAAGACTGCTTTTGAGATGGGGAAAAATGTGTGGGTTCCTAAGGTTACAGGGAAGGTCATGCATTTTTATCGTATAGAGAGTTTCGAAGAATTGAATCCGGGGGCATATGGGATCTTAGAACCGACAGTGAACGAACTGGTGATGAATGAACCCACAGGAAGAGAATATGTTGATGGAGATTCTGGAAAAACAGCGGAGATGACAGCAATAGACAGAATTGCGGATGTGAGTGAAGCAGATGCAGGCTGCGGCCTGATGATTATGCCTGGAGTAGCATTTGATGAAAAGTGCAGGCGGATTGGCTATGGCGGCGGATATTATGACCGGTATCTGGCAGAACATCCAAAGCTTCGCAGGATAGCGCTGGCTTTTGAATTCCAGGTGTTTCCTAAGGTGCCTCATGAAGAGTTTGACATCTGCCCGGAAGTGCTGATTACGGAGAAACGACAATATTTTTGAAAGTGGAGGATGAAAAGATGCAGACAGGATTACCTAAAGACCCTGTGTTACTATTGAGTGTTGTGAATACGAAACTTCGGGATTATTATCATTCTTTGGATGCATTATGCGAGGATATGAATGTGGATTGCGATGAATTGACTAGCAGATTGAAGGCGGTTGGATATGAGTATGATGAAGAAAGAAAACAATTTATTTAATATGTATAATAGAATTAATTTAGAAAAAATAGATATAAATGCGCAGCCACCCACAGAAGAACCAGCCAGGCAGTATTATTTTATGGCAAAATGCCGGGAGTGGGTAAAGGAATTTCAACAAAAGAACGGACGGCTGCCTGGCGCCTGTGTCACAACATTCGGCTGCCAGATGAATGCCCGGGATTCTGAGAAACTAAGAGGCATCTTAAGGGAGATGGGCTATGAGGAGGCTTCTGAGGACAAAGCGGATTTTGTAATCTATAACACCTGTACCGTTCGAGAGAATGCGAATACACGGGTATACGGAAGACTGGGACAGCTAAAGCCGCGTAAAAAGAAGCATCCCCATATGATGATTGGATTATGCGGCTGTATGATGCAGGAGCCTGAGGTTGTGGAAAAGTTAAAGAAGAGTTATCGGTTTGTAGACATTATCTTCGGAACTCATAATATCTATAAATTCGCAGAACTGGTTGCGACACGCCTTGAACTGCAGGACCCGCCGCTGGCAGCTTCTTCTGTGTACAATGGCAAATCAGACAGAATGGTCATTGATATCTGGAAGGATACAGACCAGATTATCGAGGATCTTCCGAATGAGCGGAAATATTCGTTCAAGTCCGGAATTAACATTATGTTCGGGTGCAATAACTTCTGCAGTTATTGTATCGTTCCTTACGTGAGAGGGCGTGAGAGAAGCAGGGATCCCAAAGCAATCATACAGGAAATTGAACGGTTAGTGGCAGACGGCGTCAGCGAAGTGATGCTGTTGGGACAAAATGTAAATTCTTACGGGAAGACACTTGAAACGCCTATGACATTTGCACAGCTGCTTACACAGATTGAGAAGATTGAAGGGCTTAGGAGGATCCGGTTCATGACGTCCCATCCAAAGGACCTGTCTGATGACCTGATCGAGGTTATGGGAAAGTCGAAGAAGATCTGCAAGCATCTGCATCTTCCAGTGCAGTCAGGAAGTACGGATATCCTTGCGAAGATGAACCGCCGGTATACGAAGGAACAGTATCTGAAACTGGTTGAAAAGATCCGTGCCGCCGTGCCGGATATCTCCCTTACGACGGATATCATTGTGGGATTTCCGGGGGAGACGGAAGAGGACTTTGAGGAGACGCTGGATGTGGTGAGGAAGGTGCGGTATGATAGTGCATTCACCTTTATCTACTCAAAACGGACGGGCACGCCCGCTGCTGTGATGGAGAACCAGGTGCCGGAGGATGTAATTAAGAACCGGTTTGACCGGCTTCTCAAGGAAGTGCAGACGATTGCGGCAGAAACCTGTGCCGTACATGAAGGAACCGTGCAGGAGGTACTGGTAGAAGATATCTGTGACCATGATTCCGAGATGGTGACGGGAAGATTAAGCAATAATCTGCTGGTACATTTCTATGGCGGAAGGGAACTGATCGGACAGTATGTGGATGTGTCTCTTAAGGAGTGCAGGGGATTCTATTACATAGGAGAGAAGATCTGAGTATATAAAGTACGAAAAATTCTCTGATGCCTGCCATTGTACAAGTGAATAATGATTGAAAATGAGGTGGGGTGTAAACACCCCGCTCCTGCCAATTCAATTAGAAAGCGGCTTTACTGCTGTATTCAGGATTGCGCCATTTTCTTTGAGCCATTTCTGTTCCTTCTTATAATCAGGTAACACAGTTTCTACAACACGATAAAATTCAGGAGTATGATTGTGTACCTTGCGGTGTGCTAATTCATGAACTACGATGTAATCTACCACGTTTTCTGGTGCGAGGATGATACGCCAGTTATAGCTAAGATTCCCGTCACTGCTGCAGGTTCCCCAGCATGTTTTCTGTTCCCGAATGGAGATGCGGCCATATGTAACTCCCATGATAGAAGCGTAATAGGCCGTCTTTCTGGTGAAAATTTCCCGCGCAGCCTCCATATAACGACGGCGCTCAGAGTCAGAAAGAGGCGGAGGCGATGGAGGCAGTGGGTTTTCCATAGCATTTTTCAAATGCTTCAGAATCCACTTTTGTTTTTTGATCAGAAACTGTTCAATGTCTGATCTTGGGGTATCCTTTGGAGCACGTACCGTGACCTCGCCGCGACGGGTAACTTCTATAGCTATGCTTCCGCGGTAACTGTATATAATTTCATATTCCTTCGGGAATGGGGTATGAAGAGTTTCAGCAAGCTGCTGTAGACTGTCCAATAGTGGTTGGGGTAAAGGATAAGCTGTCATAAAAATACCTCCTGGTTGTATCCTTTTTCGGAATTCTTGAATGTTTTCATAAATTTTCATCCTTTCTTTGGAGGGAATTAGATTCATAGAGTTAAAATTCTATTAATTAGATAAAAAAACACCAATCTGATAGAAAAGTGTACAGTAACTTCTTGGTTACATGTCTTCAATCAAATTGGCTTCTTTATTATTAATTATTCCACTTCCGAAAGAATGGTGAAACTGTTGGTTACAATATCACATATGTCGGTAGTTGTCAACTGTTTTGGCTCTTTTTCTGAATTTTTCTCTCGACTTTCTTTACTGAGCATAATTATTGTCTAAATTATCATAAATTGGTATAATAAATTGTTTAGAGAAAGTGAGAAACAGAATAATACGGATGATGAGATGAAAACATTATATGGGATTGAGGATCTGGAAGATTGGGGTGCTTTTTCGGACGAGGGTATTATGCCAGGTTGTCATTCGAATTTAACAAATTCTGGATATGAAATTAGAGAGCAAAAGGAATTTCTGAAGCGAATGAAAGAAATAGGATTGATCATCAAGGCTACAAGAGAAAAAATTGGATTATCAATAGCCGAATTAGCAAAAGCGATGGATATGCCGGAATATATGGAAGAAAATATCGAAAATGGAGAAGTTTATTTTTTAGATAAATATGATAGTAATTCAAATATGGAAAAAATAGCGGTTCCGATAACAGCTGTAGATCATAATATGCAGTTAAATGGGGATAATTGTGATGAAGTGAAAAAATGGTGGAAAAGTTGTGATGATTATGAACTTCGAGAAGAAGTATGGAAGTATTTATACATTAGTTTGTAGTTGACTATTAGGCGGCAAAACGAGAAAGGAATATGTTAAGATATGGTAGTTAACTTTTACGAAGAAGTGGACGATGAACTATTAAAATTTGCAGTAATCCTTGCGAAGACAGAAGGAAAATATGTCTTCTGCAAACATAAGCTCAGAGACTCCTTAGAGATTCCGGGCGGACACAGAGAGGCAGGAGAGATGATTTTGGAGACGGCAAAGCGAGAGCTGTATGAAGAGACAGGCGCGCTTGATTTCCATATAGAGCCTGTCTGTGTATATTCTGTGATTAATCAGGATGAATTTAGCGGGCAGGAGAGTTTTGGGATGCTTTATTATGCCGATATCAAGTCATTCGAAGGACAGTTACATAGCGAGATTGAGAAGATTGTGATTACAGATGAGTATCCGCTCAAGTGGACTTATCCTGAGATACAGCCAAAATTGTTGGAAGAGGTTGAGAAGAGATTGTTGGGAAGAGAAAGAGATAAATAATCGCTGATATCAATGAAACAGCAACATTGGCTGCAGAGGAAAAGTTATGAGGAGGAATGAGATGAAACAAAGAGTTCCGGATTATGAGAAGTGTATTATGAATCTGCCGAATTCTATATTAGAGAAGTTCGACATATGTGAAGAAGGACGGCAGAGATTACATTTATTAGACCCATATCTGGCGAAGGAATATGAGAATATAGTCGTAATCCTTCTGGACGGCATGGGAACTTCCATTGTAGAGAGGCATTTGAAAGAAGACGGGTTCTTCCGTACACACCAAAAAAATAGTTACACATCAATCTTCCCGCCGACTACGGTAGCTGCAACTACGTCTGTTGTGAGCGGTTTAGCGCCTTGTCAGCATGGCTGGCTGGGCTGGGACTGCTATTTCCCGAAGATTGATAAGAATGTTACGGTTTTTATGAATACGGAGTCAGGAACCGATACTCCTGCCGCCGACTATCCTGTGGCTTCCACATACTGCAGGTATGAAAGCGTTGGCGCTAAGATTCGGGCGAACGGCGGTCAGGCATATGAGGTGACGCCGTTCGTAGAGCCGTTTCCAAAAAGCTTCGAAGAAATCAGCGGGCGGATTAGAACACTTTGCCGAAAACCTGGAAAGAAGTATATATATAGTTATTGGACCGAACCGGATCATATCATGCATGAAAAGGGATGCTGCGGGTCAGAAGCAGCGCAGGCGGTGAGGGAACTGGAAGAGCAGGTTCAGAAGTTGTGCGAAGAACTAGAGAGTACTCTGGTGATTGTGACCGCCGACCATGGGCACATAGACTCTGAGGGAGCGGCGATTACGGATTATCCCCGCATCATGGAATGCCTGGTGCGTATGCCGTCTATCGAGCCGAGGGCATTGAACCTCTTTGTCAAAGAAGATAAGAGGGAACAGTTCGAGCAGGAATTCTCGAAAGAATTCGGAGATAAGTTCCTGCTGTGGACAAAGGAGCAGGTTCTTAACAGTAAGATATTCGGAACCGGAGCGCAGCATCCGGATTTCAGGGAGATGCTTGGCGATTATCTGGCGATTGCTGTGGATGACCTGTCCATTTATAATTCCAGAGAAGAGAAAGAATTTTTTATCGGCGTACATGCCGGACTTACGGAGGAAGAGATGATGATACCGCTGATTGTGATAGAGAATCCGTAGTTTTGAGTGTATGCTTTGTTTTTATGTTGTACGCATATAGAAGATTCTATGTAAAAGGAATTGTGATTGGAAATTAGTGTATGGAATACAGGAGGTGAGAGAGTGAAAAATCTATATATGATTGGCGGAACAATGGGAATCGGAAAGACAACGGTATGCCAGATTTTGAAACAGAAATTGGATAACAGCGTTTTTCTGGATGGAGACTGGTGTTGGGATATGTCGCCGTTCCAGGTGACGTCGGAAACAAAAGAGATGGTATTGGAAAATATTATCTTTCTTTTGAACAGCTTTCTTCATTGTTCTGTATATGAGAATATTGTTTTTTGCTGGGTTATGCATGAGCAGAAGATTATTGACGATATTTTATCTCGGTTAGATCTATCTGATGGCAAGGTGCATTTAATTTCGTTGATTTGTAGTGAGGAAGCGCTTGCAAAAAGATTGCAAAAGGATGTGGAGAAGGGAATCCGCACAGAGGATGTGATTGACAGAAGCATAGGGCGGATTGCGCTGTATGATTGTCTGGATACAGTTAAGATAGATACGTCTAAGCTTCTGCCGGAACAGGTTGCAGAATTTATTTTGGAAAATTAGTCCATTTGAATTCTACCTTTTACAGCTCTTATGAATTCTCCACGCACTTCTTCGTTTGGGATAAAAACTTCTTTTTTAACAGAATCATATCCCATTCATCGATGATGATAAAAAGAAAGGAGTCATATCAATGGCAATCACGTCGTGCTTGTTTAGGTTCTCTTCGTAATAAACTTTTTCTTCTAAATTGGAATCTTTGTCCATCTTTGCAATCTTAAGTCCTGAAAAAAGTGTCCGGGCATCGGCGCCTCTTGAATAATATGCAGTCAGCATTTGCGCTGCAAAAGATTTTCCAAAGCGCCGCGGCCGACTGAAACAAGTCAGTTTATCTGGTGTACCGAGAACACTATTTGTGTAAGCAATCATTTCTGACTTATCAACATATTTTCTATAATTCAGAATCTCTTTGAATCCATCTGCTGAAGGGTTTACATATATTCCCATACTGTCAACACACTCCTTCCTAAATTGATAAGCATCTCACACGTCGATTAGCTTGTCGAACTGGGA